>DATHGT010000191.1:0-6649 GCA_035317605.1 Candidatus Acidiferrum sp.
TGAAGCCCATGCCCGGCAACGCGATGGCCCCGTCGCTCGCCGAGTCGTGGACGGTGAGCAAGGACGGCCTGGTGTACGAGTTCGCGCTGCGCAAGGGCGTGGTCTTCCACAACGGCGATCCCTTCACCGCCGAGGACGTGAAGTTCTCGTTCGACCGGTACAAGGGCGCCGCCGGCAAGCTGCTCAAGCAGAAAGTCGCCGCGGTGGAGATCGTCGATCCGCATCGCGTGCGCTTCCGCTTGAAAGAAGCGTGGCCCGACTTCCTGACGTTCTACGCGACCCCGGCCAGCGGCGCCGCGTGGATCGTGCCCAAGAAGTACGTCGAGAAGGTCGGCGACGACGGCTTCACCAGGGCCCCGATCGGGGCCGGGCCGTACAAGCTGGTGGCTCACAACCCCGGCATCGAGCTCGTCTTCGAGGCCAACGACCGGTACTGGCGCAAGGCGCCGTCGGTCAAGCGCATGGTGTGGCGGATCGTGCCCGAAGACCTGACGCGTCTGGCCATGCTCAAGCGCAACGAGGTCGACGTCGCGTACTCGCTGCGCGGTCCCCTCGGCGAGGAGGTCACCCGCACGCCCGGGCTCAAGCTCGTGTCCACCGTCGTGTCCGGGACCCAGTGGCTCAACTTCGGTCCGCTCCAGTGGGATCCCAAGTCGCCGTGGCACGACCGGCGCCTGCGTCTGGCCGCCGCGCTGGCGTTCGACAAGAACGCGATCAACCAGGCCGAGACCCTCGGCCACTCCAAGATCATCGGCGGCATCATCCCGACCGCCTTCGAATACGCCCTGGTCATTCCCCCCTATCCGTACGATCCGGCCCAGGCCAAGAAGCTGCTGGCCGAGGCGGGATACCCCAACGGCCTCGACGCCGGCGATCTGTACGGCGACTCGTCCTACTCGAGCGTGGCCGAGGCCATCGGCAACTACCTGAGCACGGTCGGCATCCGCACCAAGGTGCGTCCGCTGGAGCGCGCGGCGTTTCTCCAGCAGTGGAGGGACAAGAAGCTGCGCGGGCTGCTCTTCTCCGGCTCGGGCGGTCTCGGCAACGCGGCCACCCGCGTCGAGAACTACTTCCTGGCCGGCGGAGTGTACGCGTGGGGAGGCTACCCCGAGATCGAGGACCTCTTCGCCCAGCAGGCCCGCGAGCTGGACGGCAAGCGGCGCGAGGCGATGCTGCACCAGATCCAGCGGCTGGCCCACGAGCGGGTGATGCACGCGCCGCTGTGGCAGCTCGGCTTCCTGAACGGGGTCGGGCCGCGGGTGGAGGAGTCCGGTCTCGGGCTCATCAGCCTGCACCCGTACTCGTCGCCCTACGAGGATCTGAAACTCAAGAAGTGATCGACTCGGTCGTCTTCGATCTGGACGGCACGCTGTGGGACACGTGCGCGACCTGCGCGGTCGGGTGGAACAACGTGTTGCGCCGGAACGCGATCGCCTTCCGGGAGGTCACGGCCGAGGACATCCGGAGCATCATGGGCCTTCCGCACGATCAGTGCGTCCGCCGGATCTTCGTGGGCTTTCCCGAGCACCAGCTCGAGTTGCTCACGCGCGAGACCGCGAGCGAGGACAACCGGCTCGTCGCCGAGATGGGCGGCGCGCTCTATTCCGGCGTGGAGGACGGGATCGCGCGGTTGAGCCGGCGACTGCCGCTGTTCATCGTCAGCAACTGCCAGTCCGGGTACATCGAGACGTTCCTCGGTCGGAACGGCATGGCCCCACACTTTCGCGATTTCGAGTGCTGGGGCAACACCGGGCGGTCGAAGGCCGAAAATCTCAAGGTGATCGCCGACCGCAACGCGCTCGGCTCGCCGGTCTTTGTGGGCGATACACCGGGTGACCAGAGCGCGGCTCGGGAATGCGGAGTGCCCTTCGTCTACGTCGACTGGGGCGTCGGCGAATGCCACGGTGCCGACTACCGCTTCTCCTCGTTTGCCGCGCTGACGGAGTGGCTGCTAGTCGAGAGCGCGTAGTCGGCGCGACGTCAGCAGCAGCAGCGCGTTGGCGGCGACCATGGCGCCGCCGACGAGGACGGCGAAGCGCGCGCTGACCGACGCGGCCAGCATCCCGCCCAAAAGCCCACCGAGCGGCATCAGGTTCCAGCACAGCGAGTAGATGCTCAGCACGCGGCCGCGAAACTGTTCGGCCACGTTCTGCTGGATGAACGTGCTGACCTGGGTCAGGTAGAACGTGTGGCTGAAGCCGACGACCATCAGCACGGGCAGGGCCAGCCACATCGAGGGCGCCATCGCGAAGACCATCAGCTCGACGCCGACGCACGCCGCCACCGCGAGCACGATGCGTCCGCGGCGGACGAGGCGGTGGGCGATCGTGGCGATCGTCAACGTGCCGAACAGCGAGCCGACGCCCTGGGCGGCGTTGAGCAGTCCGTAACCGGTCGACCCCGCGTTGAAGTACGTGTCCGCGAAGATCGGCAACAACGTGACGTACGACATGCCGAACAGGCTGTTGAACATGGCGAGACCGATCAGGCCCGTGAACACGAAGTTGCCCCCGACGGCGGCGAGGCCCTCGGCGAACTCGCGGAGCGCGTGCTGCCGCGGGCCCGTCGCGCGATCGGCCTCGAGGCGAATTCGGCTGTACAGCGCGAGGGCGAGGTAGGACGCGACGGCGGCCATCCCGAATCCCACCGAGCCGCCGAAGGCGGCGATCACGATCCCGGTGACCGAGGGGCCGATCATCCGCCCCGCCTGCCAGGGAATGGAGCCGAGCGCGATCGCGTTGGGCAGCCGCGCGCGATCGATGAGCCCGGGCACCAGCGAGAGCCGGGCCGGCTCGTCGAACGCCCTGAACACGCTGCTCGCCGCGGCCAGGGCCAGCAGGTGGGCGAACCGCATCCGGCCCACCACGGTCAGGCTGAAGGCGATCGTGAGGGTGATCGCGGTAAGCGTCTGGGTGCCGATCAGGAGCTTGAGCCGGTTCATGCGATCGGCGAGCACGCCGCCCCAGAGCTGGAACACGACGAGGGGCACGCCCTGGGCGAGGCCGAGATACCCGAGGGCCATCGGATCGCGGGTGAGTTCCCAGGTGATCCACGCGAACGTCACGTACTCGGCGCGGTGTCCCAGCACGTAGCAGATCAGACCAAGCCAGTAGAGCCGGTAGTTGCGCGCGCGGAGGGCGGTGAACGTCGACCACCGTGTCGAGGCGGGCACGGCGCCCGATATTACACGTATGCTCAGGGGGTCAGGAGGAGACAGTCATGGTGAACGTTGGCGTGTCGGTCCCGCTGCCCGCGTATCTGGTCGACGTCGGGTTCATGGCGAAGAAGGCCGAGGAGCTCGGCTTCGAGTCGTTCTGGTGCGCCGAGCATCCGTTCATCCCGGTGCAGTCGAAGAGCCGCTTTCAGGGGGCGGCCGACGGCGTGATCCCCGAGAGCTATGCCCACTTCATCGATCCGTTCGTCGCGCTGGCCCGCGCCTCGGGGATGACCAGCCGCATCAAGCTCGCCACGGGGATCGTGCTGGTTCCCGAGCGACATCCGTTGCTGCTGGCCAAGGAGATCTCGACGCTCGATCTGTTCAGCGGCGGGCGGTTCCTGTTCGGCATCGGCGCGGGCTGGCTGCGCGAGGAAACCGAGATCATGGGCGGCGACTTCGATCACCGCTGGACGCAGACGCGCGAGTCGATCCTGGCCATGAAGGAGCTGTGGACCAAGCCCGAGGCCGAGTTCCACGGCCGCTACTACGACTTCCCGCCCGTGAAGTCGAACCCGAAGCCGTTCCAGAAGCCGCATCCGCCCGTGCTGCTCGGCGGCGGCGCCGCCAACGTGCTCCAGCGCGTGGTGGCCTGGGGCGACGGCTGGCTGCCCAACCGGGTCACGCCCGAGAAGCTTCGCGAGAGCCGCGCCACGCTCGACCGCCTGGCCAAGGACGCGGGCCGCGACCCCGCGGCGCTGACCATCTCGGTCTACGGCCAGCCCGCCGACCGCGATCTGATCCACCGCCTCCACGACGCCGGCGCCAATCGCGTGGTCGTGCGCCCGGAGACGATGAAGACCGAGGCCGACATGGCCGCCGAGCTGACGCGCATCGCCGAGACCGTTCTCCGCTAGCACGGACTATTCATGAACGAGATGGCCCGAGTCGGCGGGGCCTGGCACCGGGGTGGCCCGGCCGTGCAGGCTGCGTCACCCGTTCACCTGAATCGCAGTGCTTCGCACTGCGCACAGGATGAAGGGGTCCCACTCCGCCAGCACGGCCGAGCCACCCCGATGCCACCCGCCGGCGGCGCGCGAAGCGTTCATGAATAATCCGCGCTAGTCGGGTTACGCGGGGGCAGGGGCGACCACGTCCTCGTATCGGTGCCGCTTGGTGATGAGCCCGGAATGCTGGAAGACGTCGAGCGCGACGTCCACGGTCTGGCGCGTGATCTCGATGTGAGGCGTCCAGCACCCGAGCTTCTGGTAGTACGCGATCGTCGCGGTCAGCACCGCGCGGTCGATCTCGGGAAAGAACGACGCTTCGGCCTCGGCGATCTGCGCCGCCGGTGTATCGATGACCCAGGCCCGCGTCTTGCGGTACGCGCGCGTGAAGCGCTTGGCGGTGTCGGTGTTCAGCCACTCGCGCGTGGCCGCCAGACTGGAGAACGCCACCGGCCCGATGGCCTCGCCGACGGAGGCCACGATGTGACCGACTCCGTCGTGCTCGAGCTGCTGCGGGGCCGGCCCCTGCTGATGGATGTAGTCGCCCTCGCCACGGCGGAAGGCCTGATCCATCTGTCCGCTCGGGATGTCGACGGCCGTGATGGCCTTGTAGTCGAGCCCGCGCCGGTGACACGCGTACTTGAACATGGCCAGCGGCTGGCCGCCGTGGTCCACGAGCACGCGCTTGCCCCGCAGCGTGTCCCACGTGAAGCTCGGATCGGCCGCGCGACCGGTCAGGAAGAACCCGTCCTTCTCGTTGATCTGGGCGAAGTGCACGGCCGGCGGCCGCTGCCCCTTCTCGAGCGGCCCGAACGCCTGCGACGGCGCCGACTGGCACACGTGCACGCTCCCGTCGACGAGCCCCTCGATCGCGGATTTCCCCGCCGCCGCCACCGAATGCTTCGGCGCGAACCCCTCGTCCTTCAAGAACCCCCCGGCGATGGTGGCGATCAACGGCGTGTAAAACGCCGAGAACCGCGTGAACTGGATGCTGATCTCGTCAGGCATGAAACCTCCCTAGTTGATGCGGCCCCATCACGCCACAGCGCCGCGGCGGGCTCGCCATTCCTGCAACTGCTTGCGAGCCGCTTCGAGCAGCTCCTCGTCCTGGACGTCCCAGATCGATTCGTTCGACAGTCCACGAGCCAGGTACGCCAGGTTGGCGATCAACTGGCCCAGGCGCACCTCGGGGCAGACCTCGCTCAGGTCCGCCAACACCCGTATCAGTTCTTGCCGCACCGTACTGCTCATGGCAGGCAATCTCCCACTGTCGGATACCGGCTCCCGGCGACGTCAACCTATCGATGACCTCTACCTGGGACGCACGGTTGGCCAAGGCTCGCGGTCACAGGTCGGAGCGAGCAACGCGAGCGCCGATCCGGTGCACCGCGTTCCGCAGCTCTGCGTCACCGGCTACCCAGCCGTGGCAACTGCTGCGCAAGCGACGCAGGAGCGGCAGCGGCCTTCGTTACCTCGATCAGTTCGGGCGAAAGGCGGTGCCGTCGGCCCCAGAGGTCACGGCGCATCGCAGAGGCAGCATCGGCGAATGCCACATGAGTCGGGTTCTTCAGGAATGTCGCAAAGCTTGCCAAGACGTCGTCACTGGCGAAAACCACGGCGTTCATTAGCTCAGTTTCGAGTTCGTCGTCGACCGCTTGGAGATCGGGTAGGTCGGGTCTGATGCGCTGAACCTTCGCGATCCCCACCTCCGGCTTCAGCTTCGCCAGCATGAGAATGATGATGCAAAGATACCGGCGTTGCTTGAGTTCGTGCTCGCGTTCACCGAGTTGGCGGCGAGCCTGAAGGCGGTGTTGCACGTAGGCGCCGATCCCGCCTCCAATGCCCAGGGCGGTCAGGACGGTGCCGATGGCAGCGATCACTTCAAACATGCTCTCCTACCAGCATTTGCCTGCCGAACGCGCTGCTATGCATCTCGTGTCCGCGGCGCTAGCTTGAGCAAACGCTCGATGTCCTCGACGATCATGTCGAAGCCCTTGTGCCTGTTGTTACCAGGGAAATACGTACCCGCCATCGGCACCTCACTCTTGCCGAGCCGAATCCACCAGACCTGGCCGCGAAACCTGGCCACCTGCCTGGGGGCGGCAACTTCAAAGATGTCGCAGAGACTCCCGAAAGGCACGGCGCCCAACGCTAGAATACGTTCCGGATTCGCGGCCGTGAGTTCCGAGTGCAGGAACCTCGCGCAGTGTTCCACCGCCTTCGTCGAAGGCGCGTGGTCCTTGCTCTGGCGGGGCAGGTCCTTCTTCGCCTTGGCGGATGGGCACTTGACGGCAGGCGTCAAGAACAGCTGGAGATCGCGGAACTGACGGCAGGTCGTTACCTCGGTAGCCAGAGGCTTCCTAATCGCTCTGAAGAGTCCCTCCCGAACCGCGTCGCGTGCTGTCTCATCCCAGAAGTAGGCGCCGCCCCATGGCGGGGCCACCGAGACGAAGTAGAGGCGCACCCGTGGCACAGGCTCCCACGGCGG
>DATHGT010000192.1:0-13838 GCA_035317605.1 Candidatus Acidiferrum sp.
GGGGGAAGCGGCTGGCAGCCCGCCACGAGCGCGAGCGCGCCGAGCACGACGACGAGGATGAAGGTCAGCGTCAGCCAACGGGCTACGTGAGGACGGGCTCGACGACAGGAGTTCACGCGTAAGCTCTTCACCCCGCTCCCCCTCGACGGCATCGTCTCTCTCGCGCTGACCCACGAAACTGGCCCTCGGCGCTTGACGCTGGAGGGCACCGGCGTTATGGCGAGGCGCACGTCAACGAGGAGCGAACACCACTATGCCGGAGAACACGACCGCGTCGGGCCTCGCGGAGCGCACGGTGGAGGTTCTCGAAGGAGCACACCTGAGGAAAGAGATCGCGATGAAGCTTCATCAGCAATCAGCACCCAGGGGACAGCAGACAACTACCTCGGAAGAGCGGCGTGCGGCACCATCACACACCGGAAACCGCTGTAGTCGTCCGTGTTGACCGGAGCGTAGCCGCTGCTCCGGACAGCCGAACGCGCGAGGTCGGCGGAGTTGCCCCACGCGCCGCCACGCAGGCATCGTTTGTCGTCTGAGTCGCAGTTTTCACGCCCTCACCGCCGACCACCTCGCCCCCGAAGGTCGCGAAGCGTTCCTTGGCCCGTCGATCGTGAGGCCCGAGCACCTCCCGCCGGTACTTCCCGTTGCCCTGGACCCGGCCGTCGCGGCGAACGTACGCGTCACTGATCGCCGTCGAGCTGACGATGTCGCTGAAGAGGAACGTGCGCAGTACGAGCTCGGGCTCAGCCGTTGGCCTCCTACCTTTCAAGGACATGCCGTGCTCACTCCCCCGCGCTATGGTCCCCGATAAGATATCGGATGGCAAGCGCGGCGCCTGCCGCCGAGTGTCTCCATTCTTCGACACTTGCCGGCCACGGAAGGGCCGTGGACAATGTTCGTGAGGTGAACCGATGGGGCAATTTCGGGTCGACCTGACGCTTCTCGACCGCAACGGGGGTTCATCGCGGACCGTCGAGGCGCTGGTCGATACTGGCGCGGCCTACAGCGTCGTGCCGCGCGTGGTTCTCGAGTCCCTGGGATGCCGGCCCGTACGGACTCAGCGTGTCGTCCTCGCCAATGGCCGTATCGAGGAATGGGCGGTGACGCAAATCGACGTGGAATGCGAAGGTCGCAGCACTACGACGCCGATGCTCATGGGTCCGGCCGGTGGGTCGGTGCTGCTGGGCGCAACGACCCTCGAAGAACTGGGCCTGGGCATCGATCCGCTGAACCGCCGCCTGATCCCAGTCGACCTCTACCTAGCCTCAACCGGCAGGCGAGCGACAATGAAGATCGTGCCGTTGTCCGAAGCGAAGGCGCGACTGAACATTCTCGTGGACGAAGTTCGAGAGAGAAACGAAGAGATCCTCATCACCAAGAACGGGCGCCCGGGCGCCGTGCTCCTGAGCGTCGACGAGGTCGAGAGCTGGAAGGAAACGCTGGCCATCACGTCGAATCGGGACTTCATGGAGGAGATCCGAAGGGGCTTGGAGCTGCTGCGCAAACGTAAGGCCCGTCTCTACACTCTCGAAGAGCTATTCGGAGGAACGTCATGATGGACTCGCCACCTTCCGGCACCAATCGTCCCGTGGCTCAGGTGGGGCAAGATCCGCGGCTCATCGCGTTCGGGGAAGAGGTGCGGGGCCAGGGCCTCATGCCCGGGTGGGATTTTCAGGGCGCGCAGGTGAACGAGCCGGTGCCGGTGGAGCAGGCGTATCGCTGGAGCTGGGCGGAGACGCTGCGGCCGATGATGGTGAAGGCGTACGAGCTGGTCGATCCCGTCAAGGCCGAGCGGCGCAACCTGATCATGGTCAACCCCGGGCTGAAGCGCCCGGCCACCACGCAGACGCTGATCGCGGCCGTCCAGGGCGTCTTGCCCGGAGAGATCGCGCCCGCGCATCGTCACACCGCGGGCGCGCTCCGCTTCATGATCGAAGGACGCGGCGCGCTCACCAACGTCGACGGCGAGCCGTGCGTGATGGACCCGGCGTCGCTGGTCCTCACCCCGCAGTGGTGCTGGCACGACCACGCCAACGAGAGCAGCGAGCCGGTGATCTGGCTCGACGTGCTCGACGTGCCGTTCGTGCTCGGCATCGATCAGTGGTTCTGGGAGCCGTTCCTTCACGAGACCCAGCCGCGCTCGCGGCCCCGCGGCGACAACTTCAAACGATTCGGCGCGGGCATCGTGCGGCCCGTGGGCCCGCGCGTTCACGGCGGCGCTTCGCCCCTGCTCGTCTATCCGTGGGACCGCACGGAGAGCGCGCTACGCGAGCTGGCCGAGGTGGACACAGACGACGGCGCGGTCAGCGTCGAGTACAACAATCCCCTCACCGGCGGCCCGGTGATGCCCACCATCGCGTGCTGTGCCCACCTGCTGCGGCCGGGCGGGGTGACGCGCCCGCGGCGGACCAACGCGAGCGCGGTGCTGCACGCGGTCAGCGGGCGCGGGCGCACCATCGTGGGCGGGCAGAAGCTCGAGTGGGAAGCGGGCGACGTGCTGGCCATTCCGCACTGGGCGTGGGTGCAGCACGAGAACCGCTCGGCCACCGAGCCCGCGTTCCTGTTCAGCGCCAGCGACGCGCCGATCCTGCACGCGTTCGGCATCCTCCGCGAGGAGGTCGGCGCTACGAGCTGAACGCGCGGAACAGCGACAGACGTCTCACTCGCGGCGACCGCATCAATCCCGCGGGGATCAGGAGCGCCACCGCCATCAGCGTGAGGCCGAAGAACAGCATCGAGGGCACGGGCAGTCGCAGGTAGTGGAAGAACACGGTCTCGATGATGCGGATGATCGCGGTGCCGAAGACGGGGCCGAGCACGGTGCCGGTGCCTCCGAGGAGAGCCATCAGCGGCGGGAGCAGGCTCCGTTCAACGCCCAGTGCGATGGTCGGATCGATGAAGCCCGCGTTGAGCGCGAACAACACGCCGCCGGCCGCCGACGGCACGCTGGCCAGCACGAGCCCGATCGTCTTGTAGCGGAGCGGGTGCAGGCCGATGCTGTCGGCGCCCTCCTCGTCCTCCTTCAAGCAGCGGAAGGCCAGCCCCAGTGTGCTCCGCGACAGATAGAAATTGAACCCCACCGAGACGATGGCCACCGCCAGCGCCACGTAGTACGCCACGAACGTGCTCACGAAGAAGCGCGGCGGCACGTAGAGGCCGTAGGAGCCGCCGGTGAGGTCGCCGAGGTTGAGCGCGAACACCTGCAGCAGGAAGATCAGGATCAAGGTGGCGATCGCGAAGTAGAGGCCCTTGAGGCGGAACAGCGGCACCGCCATGACGGCCGCGAACAGCGCCGCCGAGACGACGGCCACCAGCGCCGACACCACGAGCGCGAGCCCCCCCAGCGCCTGCACGGCGGCGACGTTCAACATCATCGTGGTCACGTAGGCGCCGAGCCCAAAGAACGCGCCCTGGCCGAGGTTGATGTGACCGAGGAACCCGTCGAGCACGTCGTAGTTCGCGGTCAGGATCAGCCACAGGAAGCTGAGGAACATCACCAGCAGCCACGTCGAGGACAGCAACGGTGGCAGGACCGCGAGCACGCCGATCGTCACCACCGTGAGCGTCGCCGCGCGCCGATTCATCAGTAGACGCCCTTGCCGAAGAGGCCGGTCGGCTTGACGACCAGCACCAGGAACAGCACGGCGAGACTGACCGCGGGCGCCCACACGGTGCCGAGAAACTGACTGGTGGCGACCTCGGCGACGCCGAGCAGCGCGCCGGCCACGAGCGTGGCGGGGAGATTGCCGACGCCGGCGAGGATCACCACCGTGAACGACTTGAGGGTGAGCGGCAGCCCTTCATAGGGGTTGAGCGGCACCGCCAGCACGTAGAACGCCCCCGAGATCGCGGTGGCCATGATGGCCAGCGTGAACAGGATCATCGACAGCCGATACGGGTTGAGTCCGATGACCAGGAAGCCGTCGAAGTTCTGGGCCATGGCCCGCGCGCCCTTGCCGAGGAACGTCTTCTGGAGAAACAGGTGGAAGGACATGACGGTCACCACCACGAAGGCCAGGATGACGAGCCGGCTTCCGGATAGCGCCACGTCCCCCAGCCGGATCGGAAACATGGCGAGCGGCGAGCTGAAGACCGGATAGGGATCGACGAACGTGACCCAGCCGTAGCCGAGGGCGCTCTCCATCGAGAGCCCGAGACCGAAGGTGGCCATGATGCTGCCGACCAGCAGCATCTGATGGCTGCGGCCGAGCAGCGTGCGCACGATCCCCCGCTCGAACGCGAGGGCCAGGACGAAGAAGAGCCCGGTGAGGATGACGATCGCCAGCACCGGGTGCAGGCGCAGTCGCTGGGACAGGATGACGAACGTCGCGCCGCCCCACACGAAGAAGACCCCGTGGGCGACGTTGAGCACGCGCGTGGTGCTGATGGTGAGTGACATCGCGAAGGCGAGCAGCGCATAGATGCCGCCCAGCGACAGTCCGCCGATCACCAGTTCCAGCGCGCGCGCCACGTTGGCCGCCGGCCTATTGCGGGCGCGGCCGATACTTCGCCGTCGCCACCTCGGGCGGCCAGAGCACCTCGATCTTGCCGTTCTGCCACTGGGCCGGGAACACGGATTTGTTGCCCACGCCGTCCACCTTCTTGCCCGCGACCTCGACGCCGAAGCTGAAGGCCAGCGGACCGTGGAGCGTCTCGTACTTCAGGCCGCGGAGGGCCGCCATCACCTTGGCCCGATCGAGGCTGCCGGCGCCCTCGATAGCCTTGGTCAGCGCCTCCAGCGCGATGAAGCGCAGCGAGGTCCAGCCCGCGTCGAAGCCCGACAGTCCCACGCGCTTGCGCAGCGCGAAGTAGGCGTCCTTGTCGCCGTGCTTGAAGTGCGCCTCGTGGGTGGTGCCGGTGATGCCCTCGCCGATAGAGGCCCCGACCATCCCGTAGTACTTATCGGTGATCGTGCTGTGCGGGATGTGCAGCTCCTTGGGCCGGAGCCCCAACTCGAAGGCCTGCTTGGCGAAGGCGGCGGCGGTGCCCGCCCACGTGGCCACGTACAGCATGTCGGGATTGAGGGCCTTGAGCTTGCCGATGATGGCCGAGAAATCCGCGGCGTTCGGCGGCACCGTCTCGGTGGCCACCACGGTGAGGCCCGCGATGCCCGCGCGATGGATGCCGCCCCAGCCCACGTCCATCGTGTGCGGGGTGTTCTCCTGGATGACGGCCACGGTCTTGAGCCGCGGCATGGCGCCCGCGTCCATCAGCGCCTTGGCCATCGCGTAGTAGTCCTCGGCCCACTGCGGCGCCGGCCGGTCGGCCCCCACCAGCCACTTGAAGCCGCGCGCGAAGATGGCCGGGCTGTTGGCCTCGGCGGTCACCATGGGGATGCCGTACTTCTCGGCCACCGTGGAGGCGCGGATGGTGATGGGGCTGGTGGCGGGGCCGGTGAAGAAGTCGACCTTGTCGGTGGTGGCCAGCCGCTCGTACAGCTCCACCGCGCGGTCCGGGCTGCTGCCGTCGTCGTAGACGGTGAGCTTGATCGGCAGCTTGGCGTTGGCTTCCTTCACGAAGACGCCGCCGCGCTCGTTCATCATCTTGGCCCACTCTTCCATGAACGCCTTCGCGGTCGGTCCCCACTCGACCGCGAACGCCCCGGTCACCGCCATGGTTCCGCCGATCTTGATCTCGCGCGGCTGCGCCAACACCGGCGTCACCACCGCGCCGACCGCGGCCACGGCCAGCCCCACTGCGATTACGCGCACTGTGGTCTTCATTCCGTGTTCTCCCCTGTTCCTCAGATTCCCAGATAGGACCGTCGGATCGTGTCGGAGCGGCGCAGCTCCTCGCTCGAGCCCTCCATCACCACGCGTCCGGACTCCAGCACGTAGGCGCGATGGCAGATCCGCAGCGCCTGCACCACGTTCTGCTCGACGAGCAGGATGCTCATGCCGTCCTCGTTGAGCGTCTTGAGGACGCGGAACAGCTCCTGCACCATGATCGGCGACAGGCCGAGCGACGGCTCGTCGAGGATCAACAAGTCCGGGCGCGCCATCATGGCCCGCCCGATCGCCACCATCTGTTGTTCCCCTCCGCTGAGCGTCCCCGCGGCCTGGCCGCGCCGGGCGGCCAGCCGCGGGAACACCTCGTACACGCGCGCCTTGGTCTCGCGCACCCGGCCGCGGGCGCGGGCCGCCGAGGCCCCCAGCTCGAGGTTCTCGTCCACCGACATCATCGGAAAGAGCAGGCGCCCTTCGGGGGCCAGGCTCAGCCCGAGGCCCACCGTGCGATCGGGCGTGAGGCCGGTGATGTCGAGCTTGTTGAACCAGATGCGCCCGGCCCGCGGCTTGAGCAGGCCGATGATGCTCTTCACGGTGGTCGTCTTGCCGGCCCCGTTCGGGCCGAGCAGACAGACGGTCTCGCCGGCCTCCACGGCGAGCCGCACGCCGTGGAGCGCGGGCACCGGACCGTATGCGACCTCGATGTCCTCGACGCTAAGCACTGTCGACTCCGAGATACGCGTCGATCACGGCGGGATGGGCGGCCACCGCGGCCGGGGCGCCCTCGGCGAGCTTGCTGCCGTAGTTGAGCACGATCACGCGGTCACACATGGTCATGACCACCTTCATCACGTGCTCGATGACCAGCAGCGTCAGCTCCAGCTCGTGCCGCAGCGTCGAGATGAGCCCCACCATTTCCTCGGCCTCGGCCACGGTCAGCCCAGCCATCACCTCGTCGAGCAGCAGCAGCTCGGGCGCCGTCCCGAGCGCTCGCGCCAGCTCCAGCCGCCGCCGCTCGGAGAAGAGCAGGTCGCGGGCCGCGGTGTCCGCGCGATGCTCGAGCCTGACCGCCCCGAGAATGCGGTCGGCCTCACGCCGCGCTCCGGGGAGCCCGGAAATCTGGTCACCGGCACGGCCGAAGAGCACCGCCGCCGCGACGTTGTCGCGGACCGACAGCTCCACGAACGGCCGCGTCAGCTGAAACGTGCGCGCGATGCCCCGCCGGCAGATCCGATGCGGCGACCACCCGGTGATGTCGTCGCCGTCGAATCGCACGCGGCCCGTGGTCGGCGGCAGCCCGCACACCACGTTGAAGAGCGTGGTCTTGCCGGCGCCGTTGGGACCGATGAGTCCCACCACTTCGCCCTGCCCGACCGTGAAGTCGATCCCGTCGAGCGCGCGCACGCCCCCGAACCGCTTGCTGACGCCGTCGACCTCGAGCAATGGCCGGGAGTCTAGCGCGGTCATCGGTAGTGCGGGATGCCGAGGGTGAAGCCGCCGTCGGCGGTGAAGAGGGCGCCGGTGCAGTAGCTCGACTCGGGGGAGAGCAGGAAGAGCGCGACGCTCACGACCTCCATCGGATCCCCAACGCGAGACATCGGGATGCGCGCGAGCTTGGCGGCGTGCTCGGCGCGCGCGTCGTCGCCGCCGGCCGCCGTGGCCTGCACGCGCTCGGTGCCGATGACGCCCGGGAGAATCGCGTTCACGCGGATGCCGTGGGGCGCCAGCTCGACGGCCGCCACCGCGGTGAGCTGATTGAGCCCGGCCTTGGACGCGCCGTAGTGCGCGATGCCCGGGCGGGCCAGCCGGCTGGAGGTCGACGAGATGTTGACGATGCTCCCGCCGCCGCCGTCGGCGATCATCCCCCGCGCCACCGCCTGCGTGACCAGGAACGGCCCGCGGAGATTGACGGCCATCACCCGATCCCACTCGTCGACGGCTAGATCCAGCAACGGCGTCACCGGATAGATGCCGGCGCAGTTGACCAGCCCGCCGATCGGCCCCGCGAGCCTCCGCGCCTCAGTCGTCATCCGGTCCACGTCTTCACGATTCGTGACGTCGGCGGTCAGCGTCCACGCCGCGCCGTTGATCTTCTGCCGCGTAGTGTCCAGCCCCGGGGCGTCGACGTCACACAGCACGACAGGCGTTCCGCGACGGCCCAGCTCTTCCGAGAGCGCGCGGCCGATGCCCGACGCGGCCCCGGTGACCACGACCGCGCGCGATCGCCCATCCACGCTCAGCGTCCTTCCCGACTCGCCGCGCCGGCGACGATGATCGCGGGCGCCGGCTCAGTCACGGGACGGGCTCTCGACCAGCGGGCCGAAGTAATCGCCGCGGTGGAACATGCGCAGGGGACCACGCTTCGACGCGCGCAGCGCGGCCGTCGCTTCGGCCTCGACGTCGCCGTGGGCGTCGAGGACCACGCCGTAGTCCTCCTCCGCGGACTCGCGGGAGACGAAGCCGCCGGCCACGTCGCGGGCCACGCGCTCGGCGGGCCGATCGAGCGGATCGCCCCAGCCCCCGCCGCCGCTGGTGGACAGCCGCACGACGTCGCCCCGGCGCAGCACGTTGCCGTCCGACATCGGAGCCAGTATCCGTTCGTCGGCGCGTCCCGGATTCACCACGCAGCGGCCGGGACGGCCGGCCCGGCCGCCGTTCACGCCGGCGGGCGGGAACAGGATGTTGTCCTGGCGGATGGCGATCACCGCCTCGTCGGCGAGCAGCTCGATCTCCCGGATCACCCCGCAGCCCCCGCGAAAGCGGCCGGGACCGCCGGAGTCGCGGTGGAGCGCGTATTGGCGGAGCCGCATGGGAAAGACCATCTCGATGAACTCGGCCGGGTAGTTCTTCTGGGCGACGTAGTAGATCGCGTCGAGCCCGTCGGCGAACGGGCGCGCGCCGTAGCCCACCGCGATCCCGTCGCTGCACAGGAAGAACTCGCCGGAGCGGTCGACGCCGCGCAGGAAGTAGATGTTGTAGACGGAATTCGCGGCGGGCACGTCGCCCTCGGTGGCGAGCGCGAGCAGCGCCAGCATGCTCGACTGCACCCGCGCCAGCGTGTGGGCGCGGGTGCCGAGCGCGGCCGGCCAGCGCGGTTGCAGGATGCTGCCCGGACGCACCAGCACCTCGTCGATCGCGTCCTGGGCGCCGTCGTTGAGCAGCACGGTGGGATGGCCTGACAGGAGATAGATGCCGAGGATCAGCTTGGGCACGCTCTCGTGCATGATGAAGTTGATCGGGCCCCGCGCCTGATCGTCGCTCTCCCGCGTGTCGATCACGATGCGCCCGCCGTCCTTCACCAGACGCGCGCGGACGTGAAACGGGCGATCGCTCATCCCGTCGCCGTCCACCGCGTCCTCGGTGGCGTAGGTCCCGTCGGGGATGCGCGACTCGAGCGTCTTGCGGATCGTGTCCCGGCACTGGCGCTCGAAGAAGGCCCAGGCGTCCTGCACCGTGTCGGGGCCGAAGCGATCGAACAGCTCGAGCACCCGGCGCTCCCCGAGCTGGCAGCCGGCCAGCACGGCGCGGATGTCGCCGCGCAGGATATCGGGAAAGCGCGAGTTGCGCAGGAAGATCCGGAACACCTCGTCGTTGAGCACGCCCTCGCGGTAGATGCGCACGGCGGGCACGATGATGCCTTCGTGGAAGATCTCGGTGGCGTCGGGCGAGATGCTGCCCGCGCGCAGGCCGCCGATGTCCCAGAAGTGCCCCCAGGTCTGCGAGAACGCGACGAGCCGGCCGCGGTGGAAGACGGGCGCCGCGAACACCATGTCGGGCGAGTGCGAGACCCCGCCGCGCGAGCCGTGACAGTCGTTGTACCAGTAGAGGTCGCCGGGGCGCATGGTGTCGGCCGGGTACTGGGCGAAGACGATCTCCATGAGGTTGCCGAAGAGCGGCAGCATGGTGCCGCACACCACCCGCCCGCGCGCGTCGAGGATGCCCGCGAAGTAGTCGTTCTTCTCGCGGATGAAGGGCGACATCGCGGTGCGCTCGATGACCGCCTCCATCTCGGCCTGGGCCGCGCGCAGCGCGCCCTTGACGATCTCGCGGGTGACCGGATCGCTCGGTGCCGCCCGCGGCCTCGCGCGCGTCATCGGCGCGCGCTCTCGGTGACGACGAGCGTGCCGACGCGATCGGCGCGGGCGCGCTGACCGGGCAGGATCACGACCGTCGAGTCGGGCTGCTCCACGATCGCCGGGCCCTTCACCGTGGAGCCGGTGACCAGCCCGTCGCGCTCGACGCACGGGCACTCGATCCAGCCGTGACCGGTGAAGTAAACCGCGCGCGTGGTGACGCGACGCCGTCGGCGCGGGGCGTCTCCGGGCGACGTCGCCTGGACGGGCAGCGCGAAGCGCCTCACCTGGCCCGACGCGGTCAGACGCAGGGTGACGATCTCGACGGGCGCGTCGGGCAGCGCGTACGTGTACAGCCGCTCGTGCGCGGCGTGGAATCTCGCGATCAACGAATCGAGGGCGAGGTCCTCGCCCGGCCACGGCACCGTGATCTCGAAGCCCTGGTGGCGATAGCGCAGGTCGGCCAGCCGCGCGAGACGACGCCGCGCCGGGGGCACGCGCTCGTCGGCCAGCCACTGGCTCGCCTGCCCCTCGAGGTCGGCGTAGATGGCGGCGATGGCGGCGCGGTCGTAGTCCGGCGGCTTCTGGAGACTCGTGCGCGCGTAGTCGTTGCGCACCTCGGTGCCGAGCAGACCGAACGTCGACAGCACGCCGGGATGGCGCGGCACCACGACCGTGCGCATGCCCAGCAGCCTGGCCAGCTCGGCGCCGTGCAGCGGGCCGGCGCCGCCGAACGGGACCAGCGCGAACTCGCGCGGGTCGTGGCCGCGCTCGACCGAGACCAGCCGGATGGCGCCGACCATGTTGTTGTTGACGATGTCGAGGATGCCGCACGCCGCGGCCTCGAGCGACAACCCGAGCGGGCGCGCCACGCGCTCCTCGACGGCCCGGCGCGCGCGCTCGACGTCGAGCGCCATCTCGCCCCCCAGCAGGTGCGGCGGAATGCGGCCGAGGACGAGGTGGGCGTCGGTCACCGTCGGCTCCTCGCCGCCCCCGCCGTAACACGCGGGGCCGGGCTGAGCACCCGCGCTCTCGGGACCGACCGTGAGGGCGCCGTCGTCGGTGACCCGCGCGATCGAGCCGCCACCGGCGCCGATCGTGTGGATGTCGATCATGGGCAGCGGCAGCGGCCACGCGCCGACGCGTCCCTCCGTGGTGATCGAGGCCTCGCCGTCTCGAATCAGGCACACGTCGGCGCTGGTGCCCCCCACGTCGACCGAGATCACGTCTCCGAATCCGGACGCCTCGCCGATCAAGCGCGCGCCGATCACCCCGGCCGCGGGGCCGGACAGCGCGGTGTGGATCGCCTGGGCGCGGATCGCCTCGGCACCGACGACCCCGCCGTTGGATTTCATGATGGCCAGCGGCGCCGTGATCCGGCGCTCGCTCAGCCGCTCGGTGAGCCGGCCCACGTAGCGGCCGACCAGCGGCTCCACGGACGCGTTCAGCACGGTGACCATCGAGCGCTCGAACTCGCGGAAGACCGGCAGCACCTCGCTCGACAGCGACACCGCGCACCGCGGGTGCTCCTCGCGCACCAGCGCGCGGGCGCGGCGCTCGTGGGCTCCGTCGGCGTAACTGTGCAGGAAGCACACGGCCACCGACGCGATCCCGGCCTCCCGCAGACACCGCGCCGCCTCGCGCACCGCGGTCTCGTCGAGCGCCTCGATCTCGTCACCGTCGACGCCGACGCGGCCGGGGATCTCGAAGATCAGCTCGGGCGGCACCGGGCGGGCGGGCTTGACCCAGGCGAACATGTTGGCGCGCCGGGGAATGTCGTGGCGCCCGATCTCGAGCACGTAGCGGAATCCCGCCGTCGTGAGCAGCCCGGCCGCCGCCCCCTTGCCCTCGAGGATCGCGTTGGTCGCGGTCGTCGTCCCGTGCAGCACGTGGCTCAGCGCCGCGTGGCGCGCGCCGGCCAGCGCCAGCGCCTTGTCGATCCCGGCGAGAAATCCCTCGGACGGATCGTGCGGGGTCGTGGGCGTCTTGGTGATCCACAGCCGACCGGTTCTCCCATCCCGCAGCGTGACGTCGGTGAACGTTCCACCGACGTCGAGAGCGATCGCGTACGACGGCCGGTTCGCGTGTTTCACAGAACGTTCTTCGGGTTGCCGATGGCGCCTTCGGCGAAGCGCGAGAAGCGGAAGCCGGAGACGTCGAGCGAGGTCTTGCCGTCGACGATCAGCTCGGAGACGAGGCGTCCGGCGACCGGCCCCATCGCGAACCCGTGGCCGCTGAACCCGGTGGCCAGCACGAAGCCTCGGAGGCCGGGCACCTCACCCAGGACCGGCACGAGATCGGGCGTGGCGTCGATGTACCCGGCCCAGCTTCGCGCGATGTCGAGGGGCGGTAACGACGGCAGCACCCGCTGAAGCTCGGCGAGACTCCTGCGCACCTTGGCCGGATTCGGAGCGGGGTCGATGCCGCGGTCCCACGCGAGCGGACGCCGCCGCGCCTCGGAGCCGGGCAGCGCGGCGCGGAGACTCCGCAGCAACGGTCGCCCGACGTGAAAGCGGAACAGCGCCTTGTTCTTCCAGTAGTTCGGCAGGAAGAAGGGGACCTGCCGGAGCGAGTCGAGCGTGACGTCGTGATCGAGCGCCCCGCCCGCCGCGATGTTGAAGCTCCCATCGCGCCGCTGGCGGAACGCGACGCCAGGACCCCACACCGCGCACGCCGTGACCGGCGGCGCCGCGGTCGTGCGCGCCACGGTTCCGCGCACCCATCGCTGAGGCAGCTCGAACCCGAGCGTGCGCGCCAGCCGCGACGACCACGCGCCGGCCGCGCACACGACGGAGCTTGCGCGGATCTCGCCCTGCTCGGTGACGACGCCGCTCACCGCGCCGGCGCTCGTCGTCACGCCCTGCACCGCGCAGTCGAAGTGAATCGCCGCGCCGTGGCTTCGCGCCGCGCGCGCGAACGCGTCGGTCGTCTTCTCGGGATCCGCGTGTCCGTCGCCCGGCGTGTGCATGCCGCCCACCCACGAACCGCCGAGTCCCGGGACGACCGCACCGAGATCGCGACCGCGGAGCAAACGCGTTTCCAGACCAAACTCGCGCGCGACGGGCAGCCACGCCTCGAAGCGCGCCATGCGCGCCTCGTCAGCCGCCAGCGCGAGATTGCCGCCCTGGATCCACTCGATGTCCGCGTCCAGCTCCCGCTCGAGCCCCCGCCAGATCCGATTGGCCTCCATCACCAGCGGCACCTCGAGCGGATCGCGCCCCTGCTGCCGCACGAACCCCCAGTTCTTCCGCGACTGCTCCCCCGCGACGCTCGCGCGCTCCACCACGACCACCCGCACGCCCCGCCGCGCGAGATGGTAGGCTGTCGCGCACCCGACAATCCCCGCCCCCACGACGACGACGTCCGCCTCACGCTCGATCACGGCGCGCCCATCGTCGATGAAAGCCCCCGGGGTGTCAATGAGCGCCCCGGCGATGTCCCCAAAGCGCGCCCGGCGCCGCGGGGGCTCCACTGAACGCCTGATCGTGACCTCGCTGGTGATCACGTTCACCCGCCACCACGCGGTGACCACTGCTCACACCACCACTTGACCACCACCATCCGGGCGTCCCCGAACGGGCGGTCTATTATCAAAAGGTGCTGTGGCCCGCCGGCCCCATGGCGGGAAGTTCCGATCCTTTCAGCGTTGTGCGGCGTTTCCAATCGGTCGACGCCCGGCCAGTCACGTGGGCAGCCGCCTGACGTCTGCGGGCGCGGGACGGATCACCGTTTGGCATCCCGCTTGCCGGTACCGACGACATGCGCGCGCCGCGCGTGATGATCGCCGTGTCCGACCCGGGCGTTCTCAGCAGCGTCCGGTTGGCGGTCGCGCGCAGCGGTGTCGAGATCGTCGAATCGACGGGCGGGGCCGGCGTTCTGAAGTCCCTCGACGTCTCCCCGTCCGACCTGATCGTCATCGCACCGCCCCGAACCGAGTCGTGGGCCTGGCTGGAGACGGCGCGGGAGGTGCGGCAGCGCAATGCCGGCATCCCCATCATCCTGATCACCCTCGACAGCAGCGAACATCTCGCCGTCGCCG
>DATHGT010000193.1:0-36565 GCA_035317605.1 Candidatus Acidiferrum sp.
CTTGCAGTGAAATGGCCATCTCGTCCTGGACGGCGGCGTGGAGCTGGGCCACCACGTCGGGATTCTCGGGACAGAGCCGGTCGGCGCCGCCCGCCACCTTGCCGGTCAGCTCCACGATGTGCTGATAGCCGCGGCCGTACGTGGTCACCAGGGCTTCCAGCGTCTCGCGCGGCAGGCCGGAGATCGTCGCCTCCGCGGACACGTCGAGCCACGTCCGCGCTTCCACCCGCCGCTCGTCCTCGTCGGCGCCGTCGAGGGTGAGGCGCCGGGTGCGGCTGGGCGCGCCGCGGCCCAGCGTGCGCACGACCTGGTCGCCGAGCTCCTGGGCCAGACTGCGGAAGCACGTGAGCTTGGTGCCCGTGATCGACAGGAACCTGCCCCGCGCCTCGCTCACGATGCGGTGCGCGCGCGAGACGTCCGACGCGCGCTTGCCTTCCTCGAAGGAGAGCGGCCGAACGCCGGCGTAGGTGTAGACGACCGCGCCCGAATGCAGGCGCGGATCGCGCAAGGGCTTGCGGATCTCGGAGAGCAGATAGTCGACCTCGTCGCGGGTGGCGTGCACGCGGTCGGGGTTGCCGTCGAAGTCGGTGTCGGTCGAGCCCACCAGCGAGAACTCGCGCCAGGGGATCGCGAAGATCATCCGGTCGTCCTTCGTGCTGTGATAGATCGCGCGGTCGGTCACGCGCGGCAGCAGGCAATGGATGCCCTTGGTGCGACGCAGGATGCGCCGCCCCCGCTCGGCGATGGACGCCTGCGCCCGCATGTCGTCGACCCACGGCCCGGTGGCGTTGACGACCACCGAGGCCCCCAGCGACACCACCCGCCCCGAGAGCAGATCGCGGACGCGCACGCCGGCGATCTCGCCGCCCGCGTCGCGCACGATCTCCTCGACCTGGGCGTAGTTGAACGCGCGGGCTCCGTGGCGGCAGGCCGAGAGCACGTTCTCCAGGCACAGGCGCTCGGGGAACACCAGCAAGTCGTCGAAGTAGTAGCCGGCCCCGCGCAGGCCGCGCGCCGCCACCGCGGGCTCGAGGCTCAGGGCGTCGACCGGGCGCAGCACGCGATAGTGCTCGCGGTCCCGGCCCGGGGTCAGCCAGTCGTAGAGCTTGAGCCCGATGCGCACCTTGATGAGCCCGCGCGACGAGTCGCGGTAGATCGGGATGAGAAACGGCAGCGGCTTCACGAGGTGGGGGGCGAGCCGGCGCAGGGTCTCGCGCTCGCGCAACGACTCGCGCACGAGTCCGAAGTCGAACATCTCGAGGTAGCGCAGCCCGCCGTGGATCAGCTTGGAGGACAGCGAGGTGGTGGCCGAGGCGAAATCGCCCTTGTCGACGAGGGCGACGGTGAGGCCGCGCAGGGCGAGGTCGCGGGCGACGCCGGCACCGGCCATCCCGCCGCCGATGACGACGACGTCGTAGTCGCCGTCGATCAGCGCGCGTCCCGTCATGTGATCAGCTCCCGCACCGATGGTAGCACGGCGTCGGGACCGATCTCGGCGATGCGGGGATCGCCGGCGCGCGTGACGCCCGACAGCACGAGCACGGTGGCCAGACCGTGGCGCTTGCCCATCACGATGTCGGTCTCCAGGCGATCGCCCACGATCACGCAGTCGCCGGCGGTCACCCCGAGACGCGCGAGCGCGACCCCGAGGATGATCGGCGACGGCTTGCCCACCACGATCTCGACGGTCTCGCCCGTCACGGCCTCGACGGCGGCCATCATGCCCGCGCAGTCCGGAATCTCGCCGTCCTCCGTGGGACACGTGCGGTCGGGGTTGGTGGCGATGAGGCGCGCGCCCCCGCGCACGGCCTGGAGCGCGACGTGGAGCTTGGCGTAGTCGAAGGTGCGGTCGAAGGCGATCACCACCCAGCGCACGCGGTGATCGCCCCGGACCTCGAAGCCGCCCGCGCGCAGCTCGGCGATCAGCGGCGGCTCGCCGATCACGAAGAGGGGGGCGCCCGGATCGAGGGTGGCCAGGTGCCGGGCCAGCACCAGTGACGAGTTGATCACGTCGTCGGCGGCCGCGGGAACGCCCAGCGCCGTCAGCTTGCGCGCGTAGTCCTCGCGGGTCTGCAGCGGCTTGTTGGAGAGAAACGCCACCCGACGCCCGGCCCCGCGCAGGGCCGCGATCACCCGCTCGGCGCCCGGAATCAGCTCGTCGCCGAGATAGATCGTCCCATCCAGATCGAACAGCCACCCCCGCTGAGGAAAGGGGATCACGGGCCGGCGATCAGCGGAGCAGTGGGGTCACGGCGACCTGGGCGAGGTCGATGAAGGGGCCGGGGGCCAGCCCGAGCAGGACGATGCCGGCCAGCGAGACGGTGAGCGCGAGCACGCCCGCGAACGACGGGGTGTACCTCGCCGCCTCCGCTTCGGGCTCCCGCATGTACATGTACACGATCACCCGAAGGTAGTAATAGGCGGCCAGCGCCGAGTTGAGCACGGCGATGAGGGCGAGCCAGAGATAGCCGGCGCGCACCGCGGAGCCGAACACGTAGAACTTGCCCACGAACCCGGCCAGCGGGGGAATGCCCACCAGCGAGAGCAGGAACAGGCTCAGCACCAGGGCCAGCAGCGGCGAGCGCCGGCCCAGGCCCGCGTAGTCGCCGACCTCCACCGCCTCGCGGCCGTCGCGCTCGCACAGCGTGATCACGCCGAAGGTGCCGATGGTGGTGAAGACGTAGGCGAACACGTAGAACAGCACGGCGGCCGCCCCGGGAATGCCGCCCGCCACGATCCCCACCAGCATGTAGCCGACGTGGGCGATGGAGGAATAGGCGAGCATCCGCTTGAGATTCGACTGGGCGAGGGCGACCACGTTGCCGACCGTCATGGTCAGCACGGCCAGCACCCACAGCAACGCTCCCCAATCGGGCTGGGAGCCGCGGAAGACCGAGACGACCAGCCGGATCGTCACCGCGAGCATGGCCGCCTTGGAGCCGGTGGCGATCAGCGCGGTGACGCTGGTGGGCGCCCCTTGGTAGACGTCGGGCGCCCACATGTGGAAGGGCACCGCCGAGATCTTGAACCCGAAGCCGACCAGGATCAGGCCGAGGCCGACGAGCAGGAGCGGGTCGTGCGGACGCACGGCCACCGCTCCGGCGATGCGGTCGAAGTTGGTGGTGCCGGTGGTCCCGTACACGAGCGCGATGCCGTAGAGCAGGAAGGCCGAGGCGAAGGCCCCGAGGAGGAAGTACTTCATCGCCGCCTCGGTCGACTCGAGATCGCGCCGGAACAGGCCGGCCAGCACGTAGAGCGAGAGCGACATCAGCTCGATCCCGAGGAACACCACGATGAGGTCGCCGGCGGAGGCGAGCAGGAGCATGCCCGACGTCGAGAACAGCACCAGCGCGTAGTACTCGCCCGTTTCGGCGCCGACCCGGCGCAGGTAATCCATCGAGAGCAGGACCACCAGGGCGGCCGCGTAGGCGATGACGATCTGGAAGAACATCGCGTGGTGATCGAGCACGATCATGTCGCGGAAGGCGCGCCCGCCGCTGCCCCAGCGCAGGAGGGTGACCAGCAACGCCGCGCACAGGCCGGCCAGCGCGAGCGTGCCCAGGTGCGTCTTGCTCTCGCGCGGCGGTAACAGATCGAGCAGCAGCACGAGCATCCCGGTGCCCGCCACCACGAGCACGGCCGCCAGCGGCCCCAGCGCGACCGGCACCGGCGTCACGGCCGACTCACCGCGACGCGCCCGCCGTCGGGCGCGCGCAGCGCCACACTCGCCTTCGACTCGACCTGGGCGATCAGCGCCTCGATCGAGGCCTCGGTGGGACCGGTGAACGCGGCCGGGTAGACCCCGATCCACACGATGAACACGATCAACGGGACCACCAGCGCCCACTCGCGCGGCGAGAGGTCGCGGAGGTGGCGATTCGCCTCCTGCGTCAGCTCGCCGAAGATCACGCGCTGGTACATCCAGAGCAGGTAGACGGCGGCGAAGATGATGCCGGTCGCCGCCGCCGCGGCCAGCCACGCGTTGACCCGGAACGCACCGAGCAGGACCAGGAACTCCCCCACGAAGCCGTTGAGCCCGGGCAGTCCCACCGACGAGAGCGTGACGACCAGGAACAGCGCGGAGAACGCCGGGATCACCGTCCACAGCCCGCCGAAATCGGCGATGAGCCGCGTGTGCCGCCGCTCGTAGAGCATGCCGACCATCAGGAAGAGCGCGCCCGTGGAGACGCCGTGATTGACCATCTGGATGAGCCCGCCCACCAGGCCCTGCACGTTGAGGGTGAAGATCCCCAGCATCACGAAGCCGAGGTGACTCACGCTCGAATACGCCACCAGCTTCTTGATGTCGGGCTGCACGGTGGAGACCCAGGCGCCGTACACGATGCCGATCACGGCCAGCGCGAAGATCCACGGGCCGAAGGCAAGGCTGGCGTCGGGAAACAGGGGCAGGCAGAAGCGCAGGAACCCGTAGGTGCCCATCTTGAGGAGCACCCCGGCCAGGATGATGCTGCCCGCGGTCGGCGCCTCGACGTGGGCGTCGGGCAGCCAGGTGTGCAGCGGGAACAGCGGCACCTTGATGGCGAAGGCCAGCGCGAAGGCCAGGAACATCAGCGACTGCGCCCGGTCCGGCGGCATCACCCAGCGCGCCAGCGTGGGCAGGTCGAAGGTGTACACGCCGGTCATCGCGCCGTGCTGGTAGTAGAGGGCCAGGATGGCGAGCAGCATCAGCACCGAGCCGACCATCGTGTAGAGCACGAACTTGATCGCCGCATAGATCCGGTTGGCCCCGCCCCACACCCCGATGATGAAGTACATCGGGATCAGCATGGCCTCCCAGAAGACGTAGAAAAGGAAGAGGTCGAGGCTGACGAACACCCCGATCATCCCCGTCTCCAGGGTCAGCAGCGTGATCAGGAACTCCTTGCCCCGGTCCTCGACGGCGTGCCACGCCGAGGCCAGCGCGATCGGGGTGAGGAACGTGGTGAGGAGCACGAGCCACAGGCTGATCCCGTCGATGCCGACGTGGTAGCCGACCCCGAGCGAGGGCATCCAGCGCGCGACGATCTCGAACTGGTAGTCGGCGGAGCCGGCGTCGAAGCCGAAATAGAGGGGCAGCGAGATCAGGAACGTGGCCACCGCGATGGCCAGGGCGGCCCCGCGCAGCAGGGCCTCGCGTCCGCGGTCCACCAGCATCAGGGCGACCGCGCCCCCGAGGGGCAGGAACGTGACGACCGTCAACAGGTGCTTCATCGGGTCAGCAGGAATCCGACCAGCAGGACGGCGCCGACCAGCATGGTGAGCGCGTAGTTCACCGTGTAGCCGGTCTGCAGGCGCCGGAACCCCGCGGCCCAGGCGAGGACCGCGCGCCCCAGGCCGTTCACGAGGCCGTCGATGATACCGAGGTCGAACGCGCGGGCGAGGAACTCGAAGAGGCGGTGGAGCGGTCGCACGATCGCGTGATCGTAGAGCTGGTCGATCCAGTAGGCGTTGAGCAGGAGCGAGTGCACGGGCGTGCGCGGCTGGCCGAGGGCGGCCGCCCGCACGGACTGGCCGAGGTACATGAACCAGGCCAGCGCCACTCCCGCCGCGACGACGATCACGGACAGGATCAACAGCATGTAGCCGGCGATGCCGCCCGAACCCCCGGCGTGAGCGGCGGGCAGCACGGGCGCCAGGAAGCGGGCGAAGCGCGTCCCGTGGTCCGAGGGCACGCCCACCGCCCATCCCGCGAGCACGGTGAGGACGGCGAGGAGGATCAGCGGCCACGTCATCACGCGGGGCGACTCGTGGACGTGGTGGGCGACCTCCCGCGACATCCGCGGTCCGCCGAAGAACCCCACGAACAAGAGACGGAACGAATAGAACGCGGTCAGGAACGCGCCGAGCAGCAGCAGCGCCCAAATCACCCGATGGTGGCCGACGAATGCGGCGTGCAGGATTTCGTCCTTCGAGAAGAACCCGGCCAGCCCGGGCACGCCGGCCAGTCCGGCCGCGCCGACGGCCATGGTGATCGTGGTCGTCACCATCTTGGGCGCGAGTCCGCCCATCTTGCGGAGGTCCTGCTCGCCGCTCATCGCGTGGATCACGCTGCCCGCGCCCAGGAAGAGCAGGGCCTTGAAGAAGGCGTGGGTGACGAGGTGAAAAATGCCGGCCGCGTAGGCGCCGAGTCCCACCGCCGCGAACATGTAGCCGAGCTGGCTGATCGTCGAGTACGCGAGCACGCGCTTGATGTCGGTTTGCACGAGCGCGACCGTGGCCCCGAACAGCGCGGTCGCCACCCCGACCCAGGCGACGACCTCGAGCGCGGTGCCCGAGCGCTCGAAGAGCACGTGGCTGCGCGCGACCATGTAGACACCCGCCGTGACCATGGTGGCGGCGTGGATGAGCGCCGACACCGGCGTGGGACCTTCCATCGCGTCGGGCAGCCAGGTGTGCAGCGGGAGCTGGGCGGATTTTCCGCAGGCGCCGAGGAAGAGGAGCAGCGCGATCCCCGTCGCGGTCGCGGGCGACAGCTCGCCCACGCGCGTGAACACATCGGCGTAGTCGAGCGTGCCCAGCGCCGTCCACAGCCACATGATGCCGAGGCCGAAGCCGAAGTCGCCGACTCGGTTGACGATGAACGCCTTCTTGCCGGCCTGGGCCGCGGAGACGCGCGTGTACCAGAAGCCGATCAAGAGGTACGAGCAGAGCCCGACCGCTTCCCAGAACACGTAGAGGAGCAGGAAGTTGCCGGCCAGCACCAGCATGGTCATCGAGAACACGAACAGGTTCAGATACGCGAAGTAGCGGGCGTAGCCGGGATCGCCGTGCATGTAGCCGACCGAGTACAGGTGGATCAGCGTGCCCACGCCGGTGACCACGAGCAGCATCACGCCGGTGAGCGGATCGACGTGCGCGGTGACCCACGTCTCGAACTCGCCGGCCGAGATCCACGGGAACAGCCGCACGTCGACGGCCTGACCGCCGGACAGCTGACCGAAGACACGGCACGCCGCGACGAACGAGCCGGCGAGCGCGGGCACCCCGATCCAGTGAGCGTGGCGCCCGATGACGCGTCCGAACAGGATGTTGATCAGCGCCCCCGCGAGGGGAAATGCGGGGATCAACCAGAGGGAGGTGGACACCGAGTCAATCTAGCGAAGGGGTCAGGGGGTGTCAAGAAAGCCCTCCCATGTAATAATTCTCGTCGTGCCATCGCGGTCTCGTACGAAGTCGCGTACGTTCCTCGTGTTGCTGATCGTCCTCGTCGTCGTCGGCGCCGTCGCCTATCTCGGCTGGCGTCAGTCCGTGCCCGGCGTGCGCGCCACGGTCACGCCGCCGCGGGCCATCGGTCACAAGAGCACGGTCCCCTTCGTGGTCCAGGCGGCGCGCGGCCAGGTCGCGCGGGTCGAGGCCCGCGTGATCCAGAACGACAAGTCGTCGGTCGCGCTGACCCAGGACGGCGCGCTCGGGCCGCGCGTGGAGATTCCGCTGGCGATCGACGCCGCCGCGCTCGGGCTCCGCGAGGGCACGGCCACGCTCGAGATCTGGGGACGCGACGACTTCTGGCGTCCGCTCCGCCAGCGCGATCGCATGGTCGCCAGCGTCCCCCTGACCCTCGATCTCACCCCACCCCGCATCGAGGTCGTGGCCTCCACGCAATATCTCGCCCCGGGCGGTGTCGGCGTCGTGGTCTTCCGCGCGTCCGACGCCTCTCGTGCGGACGTGAGCGTGGGCGCCGTTCCCTTCCCCAGCTTCGCGGCCGGCGCGCAGCGCGTCGCGCTGATCGCGCTGCCGTACGACTACGTGGCAGGGACCCCGATCAAGATCTCCGCCCAGGACGAGGCCGGCAACCTCGCGAGCCGCGGCGTGGTGGCGGAGATCCTGCCGCGTCGCTTCCGCCGCGACCGCATCGAGGTGAGGGAGGCGTTCCTCGAGCTGAAGGTCCCCGAGTTACTGCCCCAGCGTCCGCCCTCCCAGCCGCTCATCGACGGATTCCTCGTGATCAACCGCGATCTGCGCCGGCAGGCCGAGGAGGCCAAGCGCCGGATCGCCGCCAAGACCGCCGACAAGCCCCTGTGGGAGGGCGCGTTCGTCCAGCCCCGCAACACCAAGGTCTTCTCCAACTTCGCGGAGACCCGCACGTACGTCTACGCCGGGCGCGAGATCGACACCCAGGTGCACCTCGGCTTCGACCTCGCGTCGACCAAGCAGGCGCCGGTGCCCGCGGCCAACAAGGGCACGGTCGTCTTCGCGGGTCCGCTCACGATCTACGGCAACGCGGTGGTGCTCGATCACGGCTGGGGCCTCATGACCCTCTACGGCCATCTCTCCACCATCGGCGTGAAAGTAGGCGACAGCGTCGACAAGGAAGGGGAGCTGGGCCGCTCCGGCGACACCGGGCTCGCCGTGGGCGATCACCTGCACTACGAGGTGCTGGTCAACGGGATCTCGGTCACTCCGGTCGAGTTCTGGGACGCCAAGTGGATCCGCGATCGCTTCAACGGTCCGCTCAAGGCGGCGGGGCTGACCGTGATCGCGGGCGTGGGTGAGAGCAGCGGCGACGACGCCACGCGGTCGGCGCCCGCGCGTCCGCGCGCTCGCGCCCGCCGCGGCCGCTGACCTCGACGTCGTCCGTCACTGTCGGTTCCTGACCCCGGCCGCGATCCCCAGAGCCTCGGGGTGCTGCGGCTCTTTCGCCAGCACTCGCTGCGCGAACGCCAGGGCATCGCTCGGACGCCCGATGTGGAGCGACGCCTGGGCCGCCTTGAGGGCGGCCGGGGTGTAATCGGGATCGAGCTCCAGCGCGCGACGGAACCAGATGAGCGAGTCGGTCCACCGCCGTTGCGCGAAGGGCACGAGCCCCATCGCGTACTGGGCCGCGGGCCGCTCGATCTCCCCCGCGCTCTCGGGCGTCAGCGCCGGCCGGGTCGACGTCCGCGCCGACTGAAGCATTCGATAGTTCAGAGCGGCGGTGTCGACGAGCAGACCGAGGGGGGCGGAGAACTCCAGCTCGAGGCGGTCGTCGGTATTGAGGGGTTTGTCGACCGACAGGCGCGCCACGTCCGCCTCTCCGAGCAGGAAGAACCCCAGCACCCCGGGCCAGTCCTCGATGCCGATGAGGCCGAGATCCTCGCGCAGGCCCTTGATCGCCTCCCATCGTTCCTTGATGGACCGGAGGTCGAGGGGCGCCAGCTCCGGCCTTCCGACCAGGAGGTAGTCGCCCTGGGCCACCTGCCACACGCTGGTGGCCGGAAAGACGCTCTGGAACGTGGCCACCACCATGGCGAGGTCTCGGGGGGCGAGGCCGTAGCCCTGGATCCACTGCACCATCAGCCCGCCCGGCCGCAGGCGCTGGCGCGCCAGTCCGAAGAACTCGCGCGAGAAGAGCGACGCCAGACCGCCGATCCAGGGGTTGGAGGGCGCGGACGCGATCACGTCGTAGCGGTTCGGGGTGGTGAGCAGGAAGTTCCGCCCGTCGGCGACGAGCAGACGCGTTCGCGGGTCGCCCAGCACGTTGCCGTTCTCGCGCACGAAGAACTTCGAGGCCTCCACCACGGCGGGCTCGATCTCGACGATGTCGAGGTGTCGCACGGGATGACGGGCCACGGCGCCCGTGGTGATCCCGCTTCCCAGGCCGATGACGAGCACCTCGCGCGGGTCGGGGTGGAGCAGGAGCGGCAGGTGACCGAGCATGAACTGGGTCGGCATGTCCGCGAGGTTGTTCGACGCGTCGACCTTGCCGTTGACCCGCAGACTCACCCGGTCGCCCGCCCGCGTCACCGCGACCGTGGCCGTCGGCCCGTCGCGATAGAAGACGATTTCTCGCCGGTCACGCCACGGCGCGCCCGCGCCGCCCATGACGTCGGGAAGGTACTCCAGCGCGTAGATGGCCACGCCGCTCGTCATCACCTGGGGATTCCAGCGGGGCAAGAACGGGACACCCGCGGCGGCGACGAGCGCAACGGCGACCGCGCCCCACCGCCACGCGGAAACCGCGCGGAGCGGAATCGCGAAGAGGCACGCGGCCAGCCCGAGGTTCGTGACGATGCCGGCCGTGATCGATGCGTGGACCCCGATCGTCGAGACGAGCAGGAACCCCGTGAGCACGGTGCCGGCGATGGCGCCCAGCGTGTTCAGCGCGTAGAGCCGGCCCGTGTCGGCTCCGGCCCGCGCGGTCGTGCTCGCCCAGGCGGCCACCGCGCAGGGGAACGTCGCGCCGATGAGCAGCGCCGGCCCCAGCAGCGCCAGGCTGCTGACCATCACCTGCACGGCCTGGACGAAGACGGGAGATACCGAGTGCTGGAGAGCCATCAGGACGACTTCCGGCATGCGCTCGAAGACGAGCATGACGAGCGCGACGGTGAGGCCGATGCCGCCCTGGATCGTCGCGAAGGCCACCGGCCCGGCGCGGGCTCCGCCCCAGAAGCGCGAGTAGGCGGCGGCGCCGCCGGCGATGCCGATCAGGAACGCCAGCAGCATGGCCGAGAACGCGTAGGTGGAGCTGCCGATCACGAGGGCGAGCGCGCGCGTCCACGCGACCTCGTAGACCATCGAGACCGCGCCCGAGATGACGAGCGCCGCCGCGATCAGGCGGGCTTCGAGCCGTCCGCTCGGAGCGTCCGCCTCGGAGGTCTCTCGACGCCCGTTGCCGGCCGCCGTCGCCCGCCGCTCCCTGACGCTCTGGTGGCGCGAGCCGTATCCGATCACGACCAGCCCGATCGCGACGTTCGCGACCGCCGCGGTCCACAGCACGGCGCGATTGCCCCACTCGGGCAGCAGGACGTAGCCGGCCAGGGCGACACCGAGCACGGCGCCCGCGGTGTTCATCGCGTAGAGCGTCCCCACGGTCCTCGGGACCTCGACCTCGTCTCGCGCCAGGCCCTGGACCAGCACCGGCAGCGTGGCGCCCATGAGCGCGGTCGGGACGAGCAGGATCACGAAGACGAGGCCGAACTGCACGAGGCTGAACGCGGTGTACGAGGTCGTCAGGGTGGCGTGCAGGCCGGGATAGGCGCGAGCGGCGAGCCAGAAGAGCGCCGGCGTGAGCGCGCAGGAGACCCCGATGCCGATCTCCAGAAATCCGTACGCGCGGATCGGATCGGAAAGGCCGGCCGCGCGCCGGCCGAAGACGTAGCTCCCGAGTCCCAGCCCTCCCATGAACGCCGCGAGGATCGTGGTGACCGCGTGGACGGTGTGGCCGAAGACGAGACCGAGCATCCTGAGCCAGACGACTTCGTAGACGAGCGCGGTCGCGCCCGAGAGGAACAGGCACGCGATCAGGAGCCCAGCGGAGGGACGCCGAGACACCGACCGAGCCGTTCTCGCCGGCTCTTCCGATCGTCGCGACGATCGCTGTTGGAGACGCGTGGGAGACGTTCCGCGCATCTGAACGGACCGAGTGTAGCAGACCGTGCCGCCGGGACCGTCACTTGGACCGTCGGTCGCCGACCCTCCGCTGGGCCTGACGCTCGTCGGCGGGCGCGAGCCTGAGCTCAGTCTGAGCGACCAGCTCGGACGCCGTGGCCAGGTCCTTCGCGAACGACTTCTTGCGGACGAAGACCCTCATCTGCGTCATCCCGGGCGTGATGGGCTGCAGGTCGATGCGCACGGTTCGGTCGACGCCCTGCGCGTAGAGGATCACCCGTTCCTCGACGGTCTTCTCCTCGGGCGGCGGGAAGCCGAGGCCGTCGAGCGTCTTGCGCGTGGCCTGGTGCACCTCGGCCAGCGGCAGGCCGAAGGTGCGGTACGTGGCCCCGCCCAGCCTCACGGTCCCCGCCTTCACCAGGTCGCCCCCGGCGCTGAAAGCGGCCGGGGGCGAGGATGGGAGCCGCGACACATCCCGACAACAGAAACACGGCTCCGAGTGCGATGACGAGCCCGAGTCTTCTTCGCATGACCCCGTATCGGGCAACCCTGGTGCCACCGAGATCGCCGATCCCCTCGACCACGAGCGGTGGCCACGGGGCAAACTTGCCGAACCCGCGCGTCGAATCCTATGATGCCCCGGTGATTCGACGTCTCGGCCACGCGCTGGGTGCGCTCCTGCTGACGATGCCCCTCCTCGTCTCTCCCCTGCCCGCGCCCGCGCAGACGCCCGCCACCCAGGAGACCGAGCGCGAGCGGCAGTTCGTCGAGGCGCTTCGCCGTGAAGATCCCGCCGAGGCCGATCGCTTCGTCGCCCTCAGCGACGCCCGCACCCAGACCGTCAACGAGCTGCGCCGGGCCGAGGCTCAGTACAACGCCGCCGGCCCCGAGCTGCGCTCGGCGTTCGCCGCGCCGCTCCGCCGCGCCCAGCACAAGTACGCGGAGGCATCGCTTGCCCTCCTCGACTTCTTCGACGCCCGCGAGCGCCGCGCGCTCGCCCGCTACCAGGAAGAGATCCAGCGCGTCCAGAAGTCCATCGAAGACCGCCAGCGCACCCGCGCCGACCTCCAGAAACTCCTGACGCCTTAGCAACTACGGGAAAACCCGCAGGCCGCTCAAAACGGTCCAGATGCGAGGCGGCGCCCGAGAGCCGCACGCGAGCCGTACTCCTGTACGGTGAGCGCGCGGCCGAGGGCGCCAACGACGCAGATGGGCCGTTTTCAGCGGCCTGCTAAAAGCTTCCGAATTTCTCGTAGGCGGCGAGGGGGGTCATGCCGCGCTTGACGGCGTTGCGGACGGCGTTCTCGGTGCCGACCAGCTTTTCGCAGCGGGTGGCGACCTCGTGGGCGACGCGTCGGGGGACCACGACCACGCCGTCAAGGTCGGCCACGATCACGTCGCCGAGCGCGACGCGGACGCCGCCGATGGTGAGCGGCTGGCCCCAGTCACTCACGCGCCAGCGCGGGACGGAGTCTTGCGGGGTGCGGTAGCGGACGAACGTGGGGAAGCGAAGCCGCGAGAGATGCGCGGCGTCGCGGGTGGCGCCGTCGATCACGGCTCCGCGGACGCGCCGGGCCCGGAACCACTCGGCCGACAGCTCGCCGAAGTGGGCGGCCACGCTGTCGTTGGCGGCGAGCACGAGCACGGAGTCGCCGGGGACGGCGCCGAGCATGCCGAGGAAGCGGCGCAGCGTCTGGTCGCGGTCGCGCGGGGTGCCCCGGTGAGGACGGCCGCGCGCGGTGAACGCGTAGCCGGCCAGACGCATGTCCGGAGTGAGGGGCTGGATCGCCGACGGCAGCGTCTGACGCTGGAGTCCCATCTCGTCCATGACGTCGGTGATGGCCGCGGTGTAGATGCGCGCGAAGCGGCGCGGGAGATTGTCGGTGCGGCTGGCCATGATCGGCGGCCATGATAACGCACGCGGATGACGGCTGCGTCGACCGCTGCCCCGGCTCGCGTCACTCGCCGGGTCTCGCCGTCGACGGGAGGGTTATCGGAGAAGCCGCGAGAGGAGGGCGCGCGGAGGGACGAAATCGCCGACGATGCCGAGCGTGAAGTCGAGGAGAGCTTGGCGGCGGGCCAGCGAGTGCGCGACCACGTTCGCGAGGCGGCGGTGGCCGATGACGAACTGGAGCGCGGTCGTGAAGCGCTGCTTGTCGCCGAACGTCGCGCGCCGCGCCTCACGGTATTCCGCGAGCCCGGCGGCGGAGACGTCGCCGCGCGCCAGCGCGCGGCCGGCCGTCTCGGCGGCCAGCTCGGCGCCGCGGAGCGCGCTGAAGACGCCCTCGCCGGTCAGCGGATCGTAGAAGCCAGCGGCGTCGCCCACGAGCAGCACGCCGCCGTGCGCGGGCGCGGTCACGCGATACGCCAGCGGCCCCATCGCTTCGACGGGAGCCACACGCTCGGCGCCCGCGAGCCGGCGCGCCAGATGAGGGAGCTGCTTCACCCGCGCGGCGAAGAAGGTCTCCAGTCGGCCACGCCAGGGGCCGATGTGGTCGAGCGGAACGACCAGGCTCATGTTGATCCGGTCGGGCGCCAGCGGGTTCAGGATCGCGTAGTCGGGCGGGTCGACGAAGATCTCGCCGACGTCGCGGCAGTCGGCGAGGCCTCTGACGTACGTCACCAGGGCGATGCGCCGCAGCCGGTGCGGATGCCGGCAGCCCAGGCGATGCGCGACCACGGACGCGCGGCCGTCGGCGCCGATGACCAGCGGCGCCGCGATGGTCTCGCGCCGGCCCTCGGCGTCGAGGGTCTCCACGCCGGTGACCCGATCGCCCTCGACCACGAGGTCGGTGACCCGCACGCCCTCGCGCAGCTCCACGGGCAGCGCGCGCAGGCGGTCGACCAGGATCGAGTCGAGGAGGGAGCGCGAGAGCGCCATCGCGTGGCCGCGGTAGGGCTGGCGGCCGTCGATCGCGCGGTAGCGCGCCTCCAGCACGGTGCCGTCGGGCGCGGTGATGCGCATGCCCTGGAGCGGGACGGCGCCGGACGCGTCGATGGCCTTCAGCACGCCGAGGCGGTCGAGGATGCGCGCGGACTCCGGGCTCAGATATTCCCCGCAGATCTTGGGACGTGGAAAGATCGCGCGGTCGAGGACGAGCACGTCGAGTCCGCGCTCGGACATGAACATTGCGGTGGCCGCGCCGGCGGGGCCGGCGCCGACGACGATCACGTCGGGTCGTGTCACGCCGTGATCACCGTCCTTGCCTCTTCATGGACACGTTGGCTCCGGTAAGATAGGGTTCGAGTCTTATCGGCGACTCGCCTCGGACGGCGGGACCCAACCCCGCGACGTCCTGCGGCTCGCGAAATCAGAATACTGCGAGGGCCCGTCCCATGCCACTGTGGAGCTTCGAGGGAAAGTCGCCGCGCGTGCATCCGTCCGCGTTCATCGCGCCCACCGCCACGCTGGTGGGCGACGTGACCGTCGAGGAGAACGCCTCGGTCTGGTACAACGCGGTGCTGCGCGCCGACTTCGGGCCCATCGTGGTGCGCCGCGGCGCCAACGTGCAGGACTGCGCGGTCGTGCACGTCACCCCGATGCATCCGGTGGAGATCGGCGCCGGCGCCACCGTCGGCCACAGCTGCGTCATCCACGGCGCCACCCTCGCCGAGGAAGCGCTGGTGGGCAACGGGTCGACCGTGCTCGACGGGGCGCGCGTGGGAGTGCGCGCGATGATCGCCGCCGGCGCGCTGGTCACGCCGGGCACCGAGATCCCCGACGGCATGCTGGCCCTCGGCGCGCCCGCGAAGGTCAAGGGACCGCTGGCGGGGACGCCGGCGGAATTTTGGGTTCGCGCCAACCCGAGCGGCTACCAGGCGCTCGCCCAGCGCCACAAGGTCGGCGTGGCGCCGGCCTGAGCCATGGCCCGCAAGCACGCACACGTCGAGCGTCACTTCACCGGAAGCCTCGTCGTCCGCGACGCGGTCCTCGGCATGGCCGATGGTCTCACCGTGCCGTTCGCGCTCGCCGCCGGCCTCACCGGGGCCATCGATACCACGTGGATCATCGTCGTCGCCGGGCTCGCCGAGATCGTGGCGGGGTCGATCGCGATGGGGCTCGGCGGCTATCTCGCCGCGCGCAGCGACGTCGAGCACTACGCGAGCGAGCGCGCGCGCGAGCAGCGCGAGGTCCGCGAGATCCCCGCCGACGAGGCGGCCGAAGTCATGGAGGCGCTGCAGAAGTACGGTCTGCGCCCCGACGAAGCGCGGCCGGTCGTGGAGGCGCTCCGCAAACGGCCGGAGGCGTGGGTGGACTTCATGATGCGCTTCGAGCTGGGCCTCGAGCGCCCCGACCCGTCCCGCGCGCTGTGGAGCGCGCTCACCATCGGCGGCGCTTACGCGGTGGGCGGCTTCATTCCGCTCCTGCCCTACATGCTGCTCAAGCACGCGCTGACCGCCCTCGCGGTGTCGAGCGCGCTCGCCGTGGTCGCGCTCGCCGTGTTCGGTTACGTCAAGGGTCTCTTCACCGGCGCGGGGCCGGTGCGCAGCGCGATCCAGACCGTGCTGATCGGCGGCCTCGCCGCCGGCGCGGCCTTCCTGATCGCGCGGGCCATCGCCTGACGACTACTTGAAGACTTCGCGCAGCAGCTTGGCGAGCCGCACCCCCGCCGCGGTCAGCTGGTCGTCGACGATGCCTTTGTTCTTGTCGAAGTAGCTCTGGTCGAGGGTGTAGCGCCGGTGCACCTCGACCTTCGCGCACACCGTGGGCTCGAAGGCGACGCACTGCTTGGCGTGGTGGGCATCCTCGATCTGGCACACGAGGTCGTTCGGATCGCCGTTGAGGGGCGTGAGGTCCTTGTAGGCGTGATTCACCGCGAGCTTGAAGGCCTCGTTCGTCCAGGCCACCGTATCGCCGCCCTCGAGCTGCTGACGCTTGGCCGGGGTCAGCCGATCGCCGAGCCGCTTCGCGAACGCCTGCTCCTTGCCACCGGTCTGGTCGATGATGCCCGCGTCCCAGACGGCGTGGACGTTCCAGCAGCCGAACTGGTTGGCCTCGTCGCCGAGCCACTTGGCGATCTTGCGGTTCGCGCCCCGGTCGCCCTGGCCGTCGTCCAGGTTCTTCTTCGGGTTGCCGTCGGCGGTGAGGTCACGGTCCTCGTCGAGGGCGGTGTGCAGGGGTTGATGCAGGTCGCCCACGAAGTGAATGAGGTACTTCAAGGCCTCCCGGCGCTTGTCGAACGGGGTCGCGGGGTCGAGGAGCGCCTTCTTCATCCGGTCGATCGCGTCCACCACGCACCCCTTGGTGCAGAACTTCGGGTCGAAGCCCGGATCGGTGATCGGGATGTTGACGAAGTGGTCTTCCGCCGTCGCCAGGTGCCCGCCCGCGTTGCGGACCGCGTCGGCCCAGTTCGCCACGCAGGCGAGCTTGTCGGCGGCGCTGGACACCGGCAGCTGCTGCGACGCGCACTTGGCCAGGAAGGGATCCGGGGCCGGCTGCGTCAACAGCTTGACCGCGGCGTTGCGGACGCGCGCGCTGACCAGGCGCGAGGCGATCCGCGCCACGATGCGGTGACCTTCCTCGGCCCACGCGCCCGCGTCGCGAGGCGCCGCGCCGGCGAGCAGCACGATCAACAGCCCGACCGAGATCGCCGATTTCACCGTCATGGCAGCCTCCCGCGCGGCCGACGGGCTCACATCACCCATCAGTCCTTGCAAGCGTGTCTTACGCCGCGGGAGACGGAGCTGTCAATCCGATTCTGCGCTTACTGCGTGCGCGCGCTCATCTCCCCTGGAACTTCGGGGGGCGCTTCTCCTTGAACGCGGCCACGCCTTCGGCGTGGTCGGCGGTCTGGCGGACGATGGACATGTGCGAGCTGACGAGGTCGAGGTGCGTGCGCAGGTCGAGCTTGAGGCTCTGGTAGACCAGGCGCTTGATCATGCGGATGGGGATCTGCGGGCCGTCGGCGATCTGGCGCGCGAGCTTTTCGGTCTCGTCCTGGAGCTGGGCGTCGGGCACCACGCGCTGGACGATGCCCAGGCGATGCGCCTCGGGCGCCTCGATGAAGTCCGCGGTCCACAAGAGCTCGAGGGCCTTGGCCGCGCCGACCAGGCGCGGCAGGAAATACGTGTCGCCGTCGCCGGGGACGAGGCCGACCCGCACGTAGCCGGTCGAGAACCGCGCGGACTCGGCGGCGATGCGCACGTCGCACATCACCGACATGCCCATGCCGGCCCCCACGGCGAGCCCGTTCACCATGGCGATCACGGGCTTGTCCATCTGCTCCAGCGCCTTGGGGACGCGATGCACGCCCTCCCACAGGCTGTTCTTGCCGTCCATCGGTGAGGGCGCGCCGCGGTCGCGCATGCGGCCGACGTCGCCGCCCGAGCAGAACGCCCGGCCGGAGCCGGTGACGACCACCACGTTGACGTCGTCGTCGGCCTGCGCGTCGGCCAGCGACTTGGCCCACGCCTCGATCATGTCGCCGGTGAACGCGTTGAGCTTGTCCGGACGGTTGAGCGTGATGGTGGCGACCTTGTCCTTGACCTCGTAGAGCAGATCACTCATGGAAGGTACCCTTTCAGTCCTTGGGCAAGCCGAGCACGCGCTCGCCCAGGATGTTCTTGAGGATTTCGGTGGTGCCGGCGCGGATGCCGCTGGCCTGGGCCAGCAGCGCGTAGAACTCCCACTGGCCCTCGTCGGGCGCCCACGCGGTGTCCTCGAGCTGGGAGGCCGGGCCGATCACTTCCGTGGCGACCTGGGCCAGCTCCTGGTCGAGGTGGCTCCAGAACAGCTTGGAGGTCGAGCCCTCCGGCCCGGGCGCAGCACCGCGCAGGATGCGGGTGAGGCTGCGATAGGCGTTCATCTGGAGAACCTGCTCGCCGATCCAGAGCGCGGCGACCTTCTGGCGGATGATCGGATCGGCGGCGCGCCCGCGCTCGCGCACGAGCCTGACCAGCCGGTGCAACGCGTTGCGCAGCGAGATATGACGGATGAACGTGAGCAGGTCGCGCTCGTAGGCCAGCGTGGTGATGGCCACGCCCCAGCCCTCGTTCTCCTTGCCGACCAGGTTGGCGACGGGGACGCGGACGTTGTCGAGGAACGTCTCGTTGAACTCGGCCTCGCCGGTCATCTGGCGCAGCGGGCGCACGGTGATGCCCGGCGTCTTCATGTCCACGAGCAGGAAGCTGATGCCCTTGTGCTTGGCGGCATTCGGGTCCGTGCGCACGAGGAAGAATCCCCAGTCGGCGACGTGGCCCATGCTCGTCCACACCTTCTGGCCGTTGATCACGTAGTGGTCGCCGTCGCGCACCGCGCGCGTCTGCAAGTTGGCGAGGTCCGACCCCGCGTTGGGCTCGGAGAAGCCCTGGCACCAGATCTCCTCCGCGGTGAGGATCTTCTTCAAGAAGCGCCCCTGCTGGGCGGGGGTGCCGTACTTCATGAGGGTCGGCCCCAGCATCGACACGCCGCCGCGGTTGAGGATCTGCGGCGATTCGGCCCGCGCCATCTCCTGGTAGAGGATGACCATCTCGACGATGGTGGCGCCGCGCCCGCCGAACTCACGCGGCCAGTCCATGCCGACGAAGCCGGCCTCGGCCATCGTCTTCTGCCAGGCGCGCAGCCGCTTGACTTCCTCGACGTCGGCGCGCGACGACGCGAACGCCTTCCCCCGAAGGTCATCGGGCAGGTTCGTCTCCAGCCACGCGCGGACCTCCTTGCGAAACGCCTCCTGCTCGGGCGTGAAGTCGAAGTCCATGGGCTAAATCATGACTCCGCCGTCGACGGGGAGCGCGATGCCGGTGATGTTGCGCGCCTCGTCGGAGGCGAGGAACACCGCGGCCCAGCCGATGTCCTCGGGCGTCTGCTCGCGCTTGAGCGGCACCAGATCGCCCACGCGCTTGTCGAACACCTGGCGCGGGGTCATGCCCTTGAACGCGGGGTTGGTCTCGGCGATGTGGGCGGCCAGCTTCTGCCAGAAGTCGGTGTAGAGGACGCCGGGACAGATTGCGTTGACGGTGATGCCGTGGGGCGCCAGCTCCTTGGCCACGATCTTGGTCAGCGTGATCACGCCCATCTTGGCCACGCTGTAGGGCGGCATGGTCGTCGCGGAGATCGGCCCCGCGATCGAGGCGATGTTGATGATGCGCCCGCTCTTGCGCTCGATCATGTGCGCCGCCACCGCCTTGGAGACGAGGAAGACCGACTTGGTGTTGACCGCGAACGTCCTGTCCCAGTCCTCCTCGGTGTTGTTGGTGAAGGGCAGGCCGGGCGGCGAGGCCAAGCCGGCGTTGTTCACCACGATGTCGATCTTGCCGAGCGTGTCACGCACCCGATCGGTCATGGCCTTGACGTCGGCGGCGCTGGTGACGTCGGTCTTCATGGCGAGCGCCTTGCGACCGAGCGCTTTCACCTCGGCGGAGACCTTGTCGGCGTTGATCACCTGGATGTCGGGGATGGCGATGTCGGCGCCTTCCCTGGCCATGGCCAGCACGATCCCGCGCCCGATCCCGCTCCCGCCGCCCGTCACCACCGCGACCTTCCCCTCCAACCGCATGAAAATCCTCCACTCCGCTTCTTGATTTTGCCGCGCGTCCGTTTCGGCAGGCCACATGACAACACAGCCCCCTCGAAGCCGCAACCGGTCCGGCGATGAGAACTTCAGTGGGCCTGGGTTGCGTGCCGGCTCTGCCGGCGAAGCCTCTGCCGAGCTACTTCACCGCGTCTCTGAAGCGACGGAGCAGGTCGAGGTGACCGTCCGGAAATTTCAGGCCGGCTCCGCGGGGCTCGCCGATGACCGACGTCGCGCCGAGGGTGTGCCACGCCTCGACCTGCCTCGTCCATCCATCGGCAGCCTGGCCGGCGAGGTGGATGCGTCCCTCCAGGGGGAGGTGGGCGGGATCGCGGCCGGCCTCGCGCGCGTATCCGTGCACGCGGGCGACCAGAGCCTGTCCGTTGGCGTCGAGCGTGAGGTTCGGGCTCCAGCCGTCGGCAAGCCGCGCGACCCGCCGCAGCGCGGCGTCGGGCGGCACCGTCCGCTCGCGGCCGCCGACGCCGAACCAGATGGGAATCGGCCGCTGGATCGGCAGCGGACACAGGCCGGCGTGATCGATCCGGTGGAACTCCCCGCGGAAATCGACGACCGGCTGGGTCCACAGGGCGCGCATGACCGCCACCTGCTCGGCGGCCCGGCGCCCGCGGTTGTCGAACGTCTCGTTCAGCGCCTCGAACTCGACGGCGTTCCAGCCCACGCCGATGCCCAGACGCAGCCGCCCGCCGCTCAGCACGTCGATCTGCGCCGCCTGCTTGGCCACCAGCGCGGTCTGCCGCTGGGGCAGGATCAGGATGCCGGTGGCCAGCGTGATCCGGCGCGTGATCGCCGCCAGGTACGCCAGCAGCGTCATCGACTCGTGGACCACGGACTCGTGCGAGTAGGCGATCAGCGACGGATGCTGATGATGGCGCGGGTCGGCGCCCAGCACGTGATCGGCCACGAAGAGATGGTCGAAGCCCGATTGTTCAATCTCCCGGACGAACTCGCCGATGGCCGCGACGTCGGTGCCGCACTCGGTTTGGGGAAAGATGGCGCCGACTTTCATGCCCTGTGACCTCCCGATCCGAAGAGATGGCCCCGGCCCGCGACCGCGGTAGCGTAGCACCCGCCGGCCGCGAGCCGATCGGGTTACCATTCCGCGAACGCTCACTGATCCCGAGGAGGCCTGCATGGCGCCGCTCGAAGTGCGTGACGCTCGTCTACATGATCTCGTCGCCCCCGACGCGCCGATCGACCGCGTCGCCGGTGGACTTGGCTTCACCGAAGGCCCGGTGTGGCGCGGGGGCGCGCTGCTGTTCAGCGACATCCCGAACAAGCGCATCGCCCGCTGGCGGAGTCTGCCTGAGGGGCCGGAGCTGACCACGTACGCGACCGGCATGTCCAACGGTCTCACGCTGGACCGTCAGGGCCGCGTGCTGGCCGCCGAGCACGACGGCCGCCGCGTGACGCGCGTCGCCGACGACGGTACCCGCACCGTGCTGGCCGAGCGGTTCCAGGGCAAGCGGCTGAACAGCCCCAACGACATCGTCACCAGGTCCGACGGCTCGATCTACCTCACCGACCCACCCTACGCCGTGCAGCCGAGCCGCCCGGGCACGGTGCGGCCCGCCGGCTGGTGGACCCAGCCGATCCCGGGAAAGGAGCAATCGGCCCACGGCGTGTACCGTCTCGCTCCCGACGGCGCGCTGCAGCTGGTCGTGGACGACTTCGCGCTGCCCAACGGCCTGGCCTTTTCGCCCGACGAGTCCGTGCTCTACATCGACGACTCCGCGCACAAGCACATCCGCGCGTTCGACGTGCGGCCCGACGGCACCCTGACCGGCGGCCGCATCCTGCTCGACATGGCGTCGGACGATCCAGGAGTCCCCGACGGCCTCAAGGTGGACGTGCGGGGCAACGTGTTCTGCACCGGACCCGGCGGCGTCTGGGTGTGCGGACCCGACGGCAAGCTCCTGGGACGGATCGTCTTCCCCGAGCTGCCCGCGAACGTCGCGTGGGGCGAGGACGGCAGCGTCCTCTTCGCCACCGCGCGGACCAGCGTCTACCGTCTGCCCACGAAGACGCGCGGCACGCTGCCCGGCGCGTGATGCTGGAGGGCATTCGCGTCCTCGACCTCTCGCGGGTCATCGCCGGCCCCTACTGCGCGATGATGCTCGCCGACCTCGGCGCCGACGTCGTCAAGGTCGAGCGACCCGGCCGCGGCGACGACATGCGCTATCTCGGCGAGGGCAAGGACGGCATGAGCCTGGGCTTCGCCATGATCAATCGCAACAAGCGCGGCATCGCGGTCGATTTGCAGCACCCGGAGGGTTCGCGGCTCGTCGCCGAGCTGGCCCGACGCTCGGACGTCATCCTCGAAAATTTTGTTCCCGGCGTCGCCGAGCGTCTCGGCCTCGGCTACCCGGCGATGAGCGCGGCGAACCCCGCCGTCGTCTACGCCTCGGTCAGCGGCTACGGGCAGGACGGACCGTACGCCAGCCGTCCCGGCTACAACACGATCGCGATGGGCATGAGCGGGTTGATGGCGCTCACCGGGCAGCCGGGCGACCCGCCCACCCGGCCCGGCGGCTCGATCTCCGACGTCGCCGCGTCCTACATCGCGTTCGGCGCGGTGTGCGCGGCGCTCGTCCAGCGCTTCCGCACCGGGCGCGGCGCGCACCTCGACGTGAGCCTGCTCGCCTCCAGCGTCGCGCTGCTGCCGGATCCCTCGGCGCACTACTTCGCGAGCGGCGTGGCGCCTCAGCGCGTGGGCAACCGCAATCCCAACGTGACGCCGGCCGAGGCCTTCCGAGCCGCGGACGGCTTCATCAACGTCGTCATCCTCAACCCCGATCAGTACGCGAAGTTCTGCAAGGCCCTGGGCGACGAAGCCCTCGTCACCGAGCCACGGTTCGCCAACAACGAGGCGCGGCTCGCCAACCATCCCGACTTCAAGGCGCGGGTGGAGGCGGCGCTCTCCAGGCGTCCGGTCGCCGAGTGGGTCGAGCGCCTGATCGCCGCCGGCATCGCGGCCGGTCCCATCTACGAGTTCGACCAGGTCTTCGAGGACCCGCAGGTCCGCCACATGGGCATGGTGCGTGACGTCGACCAGCCCGGACTCGGCACCGTGCGAATGCTCGGCTTCCCGTTCGCGGTCGACGCGGGGCGCCCGCCGGTCCGGCGGCCCGCACCCAGGCTCGGCCAGCACACGCGAGAAGTACTCGTCGAGCTCGGGATGCCCGAGAGCGAGGTCGATCGCCTGATCGGTGTCGGCGCGATCGCGGACTCGTGACATGCGGACCGACCTCGATGCGAGAGCGCGGCTCGAGGCGGCCTTCGCGCGCGAGGAGCGGCGCGGGCTGATGGTCGCCGCCGCCACGCGCTCGGCCGCGGTGGCGGTGATCATCGGCTGGCTGGCGGCGTCGACCCCCGATCGGGGCCTCGCCTTCGCGTGGGTGCTGGGCACCGCGTCCGTGTTCCTGGTCACCGGGCTCGTCCAGTTCTGGGTGTACCACCGGGCGTGGGCGCCGTCGGTCATGCCCTACGTGTTCACGCTGGTGGATTCGCTGGCCCTCGCCGCGGTGCTCCTGTTGCCGAATCCGTTCCAGACGCCGGGCCTGCCGCGTGCCCTGCCCTTGCGCTACGCCTCGTTCCTGTACTTCTTCGTGCTGCTCATGCAGGCGGCCTTCTCGTTCCGGCCGCGCTTGCTCGTCTGGACCGGACTGTGCGGCGCCGGCGCCTGGACGGTCGGCTTTCTCTGGATCGCGACCCGGCCGGAGAGCATCGTCGACCCGAGCGGCGGCGGCGATCGCGCGGCCATGCTCACCTCGTACTTCGATCCGAACTATGTGTCCGTCTTGAAGTACGAGAACGAGATCCTGGCGTTCCTGCTGGTGAGCGCGGGCCTGGCCCTTCTCGTCCGCCGCTCGCGCGCGCTGGTGGCCGAGCGGGCCGAGGCCGAGCGGGCGCGCGGCAACCTGGCGCGCTATTTCTCGCCCAAGGTGGTCGACACGCTGGCCGGGCGCGACGAGCCGCTCGGCCGCGTCCGCCGGCAGGCCGTGGGCGTGCTGTTCGCCGATCTGGTTGGCTTCACGACCCTGGCCGAGGCCATGACGCCGGAAGAGGTCATGGCGCTGTTACGCGATCTGCACGGCCGCATGGAAGAAGAAGTGTTTCGCTACCGCGGCTGCCTGGAGAAGTTCATCGGCGACGCGCTGCTGGCCACGTTCGGCGTTCCCGACGTGGGACCGCGAGACGCCACCGACGCGCTCGCCTGCGCGCGCGGGATGCTGGCCGCGCTGGACGGCTGGAACCGCGAGCGCGCGGCGGCGGGCCAGGCCCCGCTGCGCATGGGAGTCGGCCTGCACTACGGCCAGGCCGTGCTGGGGGACATCGGCAGCGCCCGGAGCATGGCCTTCGCCACCGTCGGAGACACCACCAACGTCGCCAGTCGGCTGCAGGCATTGACGCGCGATCTCGGCACGAGCCTCGTGGTCAGCCGCGCGCTGGTGCAGGCGATCGAGCGCGAGAACGCGGACGTCACGCTGCTGGAGGGCCTGACCGCGCGCGGCCCCCATACGCTTCGCGGGCGCGACACGCCGCTCGAGCTCTGGGCGGGAGGCGCGCTGTCGATATAAATCGATGCCTTCAGGAGGGCCGCATGACCGCACACGCGCTACGCAGCCGCAACTGGTTCGGGCGTCAGGACCTCGATGGATTCGCCCATCGCTCGTGGCTCAAGACCGAGGGCTACAGCGATCTCGTCTTCGACGGACGTCCCGTCATCGGCATCGGCAACTCGTGGTCCGAGCTGACCAACTGCAACGCTCATCTGCGCCAGGTGGCCGAGGCGGTCAAGCGCGGCGTGTGGTCGGCGGGCGGCTTCCCGCTGGAGTTTCCGACCATCTCGCTGGGCGAAGTGTTGATGAAGCCCACGACCATGCTCTTCCGCAATCTCATGGCCATGGACGTGGAGGAGTGCATCCGCGCGTATCCGCTCGACGCGGTGGTGCTGCTCTCCGGCTGCGACAAGACCACGCCGGCCATGCTGATGGGCGCGGCCTCCGCCGACGTGCCGACGATCATGGTCACCGGCGGCCCGATGCTGAACGGGGTGTGGCGTCAGGAAGAGCTGGGCTCGGGAACCGACCTCTGGCGCCTCTGGGCCGAGAAGCGCGCGGGCCGGCTGACCGACGAGGAGCTGTGCGAGGCCGAGAGCTGCATGTCGCGCTCGTCCGGTCACTGCATGGTGATGGGCACCGCGTCGACGATGGCCTCGATGGTCGAAGCGCTGGGGATGACCCTGCCCGGCAACGCCGCGATCCCCGCCCCGGACTCGCGCCGGCTCGCGCTGGCTGAACTATCCGGCCGCCGCGCCGTCGAGATGGCCCAGGCGGGCGGCCCGAAGCCGTCCCAGATCCTCACCGCCGACGCGTTCGACAACGCGATCCGCGCCGACATGGCGATCGGCGGCAGCACCAACGCGATCATCCACCTCGTGGCCATCGCCGGCCGCGCGGGCGTTCCGCTGCCACTGACGCGCTTCGACGAGCTGTCGCGCACCACCCCGTTCCTGGTCAACGTGCGGCCGTCCGGCAAGTATCTGATGGAGGACTTCTTCTACGCGGGCGGGCTGCCCGTGGTGCTGCGCCAGCTCTTGCCGCTGCTCCACGGCGACACGCTCAGCGTCAACGGCCGCTCGCTGGCCGACAACGTCCGCGATGCCGCCTGCTACAACGAGGACGTCATCCGCCCGCTCGACGTGCCGATCGCCCGCGAGGGCGGAACCGTGATCCTGCGCGGCAACCTCTGTCCCGACGGCGCGGTGCTCAAGCAATCCGCGGCGTCGCCGCACCTGCTCACCCATCGCGGCCGCGCGGTCGTGTTCGAGGACCATGCCGACCTGCACCGCCGCATCGACGATTCGTCGCTCCCGGTCGACGAGACGTCGGTCCTCGTGCTCAAGCACGTCGGCCCCAAGGGCGCGCCGGGGATGCCCGAGTGGGGCGCCGCGCCGATTCCCACGCGCTTGCTGCGCCAGGGCGTGAAGGACATGGTGCGGATCTCCGACGCGCGCATGAGCGGGACGTCGTACGGCACCGTCGTGCTCCACGTCGCGCCCGAGTCGGCCATCGGTGGGCCGCTCGCGCTCGTGCGCGACGGCGACGAGATCGAGCTGGACGTCCCGAACCGCAGCCTGAACTTACGGGTGAGCGACGACGAGCTGGCGCGCCGCCGCGCCGAATGGCGTCCGCGCGCGCCCCACTTCACCCGCGGCTACGGCCGGATGTTCCTCGATCACGTATTGCAGGCCAACGAAGGCTGCGACTTCGACTACCTGCGCGGCGGAACACCAGTCCGCGCCGAGGACACCGCCGGCCCCTCCCACGCCTGAACCGGCGATGTCACTCGACGCGGACGACCGCGTCTTCGGTCAGTTCGCTCGACTCGGCGGATCGGCGGCGCTACGCCGCAGACTCTCGATCTCTCGCTCCGCATCGCGGAGCCGCCGCTCCAGCAGTCCCATCTGCGCCGCCAGGATGACGCCCACGCGCTCGTACTGCACGGCATCGGGCACCTTCTGCGCCGCCGGGCGGAGATGACTCTGCCCGGGACCATCCGCGACATAGTCCTCGGCGCGATAGCGCCAGTGGACCAGGCGCGAGTCGATGTTGGCCAGATCCTCGGCCACGAAGCCGAACCACTCCAGAGCGGGATCATCGGCAGGACTCGACGAGTGGTAGACGATCGCGGCGCCGGCCAGGCCGTTGGCCAGCCGCGTCACTTCGTCCTCCGACAGCGGCTGGATATCGTGCTTGTAGCGCCGGCTGGAGGTCTGGAGCAGGAGGGAGTTCGAGCTCCCCGTGGCGGCCACCACCGGCGTCCCGGAGCCCGAGGAAATGCGGGGCAGGTAGACCGCGCCGGCGTCGTGGATCGCGAAGTTGACGGCAGTGTAGCCGGAATTGACGATATCGAACACACTATTGTTCTGATAGCGCAGGTAGGGCCCGCCCGTCCCGGCGCCGCCACCGCCCATCCGGATCGCCGCGGCGGAGAAAGAGGTGTTGGAGAAGTCGAGGCCCACCGAGTAGCTGCCCCCGCCATGGGTCGTGATCAGGGTCCCGTCGGAGCGCACGGACTGCTGGGGGGAGGTGTCGAAGCGGATGCCTTCAGCGTACCCATAGGCGCTCGGCTGGTTGACGAACCTGAGCGCGATGTTCCGCCCCGTCGGCGTTCCCGTCGACGTGGTGACGTCGACGATCTGCACGCCGATCTTCTCGCCGGCGTTGATCTGCATGTCGGTGTTGACCTCGACCGCGTACAGGTTGGTGTTGGACGTGGCCCCCGCGTACCCTTGGGGGCACGCGCCGTTGACAGGACTGACGCCGCCGAGGCACCGGGCGGCCGCGTAGGGGTACACGCCAAAGATGTTGCCCGGTGAGTCCCCATAGGTAAATCCGCCGAGCGCGACGTAGTCCGTCCCCGCGGTTCCGCCCTCGATGAAGTGCGAGGCGACCGTCAGATACCGCATGCCCGAGCCGCCGCCGGCGTGATTGCCGTTGAACCAGTGCATGTACTGGCCGGCACTGGTGGTCAGAGACTCCGTGGTTTGAAAGAGCGTGGCCTGTCCCGTGCTACCGCCCGAGGTCTGATAATCGACGAAGAGCGCGTTGAGCGACGTATCAGTCTGCTTGATGTACTGGCGCGCCCCGGTGCCGGAGGCCGACGCCCCGACGCCGAGGCCCGAGAACTGCGGCGTGGCCCCGGTGTGGATGTTCTGCGGCAGCGACAGCGTGATGGTGGTGCCGCCGACCGCGACGCTGACCTGGTTCGTGGTGCCGGCGAGGGTCAGGATTCCGGTGGCGCCGTTGAGGCTGATGACCTGGGCATGGACCGGTGAGGCGAGCAGGACGACCGCGAGACCGAAGACGAGCGCTTTCATCACAAACACCTCCTGCTGCGGGTGACTATTTCGCCGGCGTCACCGCCGGGGCCGAGGGAGTCGCCGGAGCCGCGGGAGGGGCAGAACTGTGGGCCTTGAGAATCCGCTCGTACTCGGCGATGCGGATCTTCAGGTTGGCCATCTCGAGGGCATAGCCTGCGATGACCACGTTCTGCGCTTCACACGGCGAGGGGGCCGGAGCGGCCTGAGGCGCGGGTTGAGCGTGGACCCGCGGACCGGGTCCAGCGAACGCGAGGGCTGTGAGGAGAATCACGGAGAGGCGGAACCACATCAGCCGGCCCCCAAACGTGAGAAGTCGTCCAAGACCGTCCGCGCCACACTTCGTTCTCAAACGTCGCTACGCTCTCTCCTCCATACCAAGGTCCAGATTCGTTTGCAACCCGCCGCCGGCCGCCGGCTCAGCGGCCGGCGGTGCCGGCGGCCTGGCGGACGGTCTGGAGGTAGGTCTGACTGCTCTGCTGGAGGAGGCGGCTGACGCTGCCGTGGAAGTACTGGACGCCGAGGCCGAGGAACTTCGGGATCAGGGTGTCGGGGCAGCTGCAGCCGGCGATGCGGCCGGCGCCGGTGATGGTCGCGACGCCGCGCTCCATCAGCTTCTGCACTTCCGGATGGGCCTGCTGGCCCGTGTAGCCCATCGACTGGGACAGGTCGCCGGAGCCGATGAAGTACACGTCGACCCCGGGCACCTTCACGAGATCGGGCAGGTTCTCGATCGCCTCGACTTCCTCGAGCATCAGGCACACGAGGGTCTGCGCGTTGGCTTCCTTCGCGTAGTCGGCGGTGGAGCCGGCGAAGCCGTAGTTGGCGGGACGGCCGCCGCTGAAGATACCGCGGTGGCCTTCGGGTCCGTACTTGACCGCGTCCACCGCGGCCCGCGCCTCATCCGCGGTATTCACATGCGGCACCTGCACGCCCCACGCGCCGCGATCGAGGAACGGCGCGATGATCTCCGGCTTGTTGCCGACGGGGCGCACGATCGGCGCCATGCCCGTCAGCTCGGCGGCGGCGATGCAGGCCTCGGCGGTGTCGACCGTGATGGAGCCGTGCTCGTTGTCGAGCAGGATCCAGTCGAAGCCGAGATAGCCGAGCATCTCGACCACCGCCGGCGACGGGAACGTGCACATCACACCGAAGGCCGCCTTGCCGTCGTACAACCGCCGCTTGAGTGTGTTGTCACGCATCGCTCGATCCTCCCATGGCTCGTTTCACGAGCGTCTCGGCATCCCAGTCCGGCAGGAACGCGTCGCGCTCGCGCGTGTAGTCTCCTTCACCCACCTCGTACTGCCGGAGAAACCGTACGGCGTTCACCCAGCCGAGCCCCTGCACGAGTGCTTCGAAGCCTCGGCGGCGCAGCTCGACGGGATCGACGATGATGCGGCTCATGAAGCGACCTCCTTGGCCAGCGTCAGCACGTCCACGATCCGGACCCGCAAGGCGGCCGCGTGCCGGCGGCCGAGTCCGAGCAGACGGTCGTCCGTCGTTGCAAAAGCATCCGCGTGTCCGAATTCCGCACAGGCCACGTGGAAGGCGTCGAAGTTCCGAAACCCGAGCGCCATGAGCTCACTCGTGCGACGAATCAGATCATCCGCCTTGGCGTCGAGCCGAGTCGTGGCGCCTTCGAGCCATGCCGCCACACGTCGCGCGCGCCACGGAAGCGGGTTTTGGGTATTCTCCACGTCGTGGGCGGGGCTCCCAACGAACGTGACCCGATCGGATGCCGCCGCCAGCAGCTCGAGCACGGCGTGCGCCTCCAGCCGGATACGTGGTTGGGCCTGGTCGTCGAACGGCCGCTTCAGGGCGCAGATGTCGAGATACGCACGCACCGGCCCATTATCGACGAGGCTCACGCAAGACGCGATACCCTCGGTTCAGGGCGATACATGAGGAGTGACGCATGAAGACGAGCACCGACCGCATCCTCACCACGCACGTCGGCAGCATTCCCCGGCCGGAGAGCATTCGAGAGCTCCTGCGCGCGCGTCTCGACGGCCGGGCCGTCGACGCCGAGACACTGGCCGCGCGGGTCAAGGACGCCGTGACCGACGTCGTCCGCCGGCAGGCGGAGTGCGGCATCGACGTCGTCTCCGACGGCGAGATGAGCAAGACCAGCTTCATCGCCTACTCGGACGAGCGCCTCACCGGCTTCACGACGCTGAAGCCGGACGATCCCAGCGTGCCCCCCTCCAACACCAGCGGCGTGTGGGCCAGGCGACTGGATACGCGGCGGGAATGGCGCGCGTTCCGCGAGTACTACGCGACGTACCTGCCGGCCGCGATGCCGCCGTCGGCGCCGCCGACCGTCTGCACCGGTCCGGTCACCTACAAGGGTGAGGCGCTGCTCAGGCGCGACCTCGCGAATCTCAAGGCCGCGCTCCAGGCCGCCGGCGGCGCCGAGGCGTTCGTGCCGGCCATCGCGCCGGGCATGGTCGGGCGCGATCAGAACCGCTACTACCCGACCGAGGAAGCGTATCGGTTCGCGATCGCGGAGGCGTTGAAGACCGAGTATCGAGCGATCGTGGACGCCGGCTTCATCCTGCAGATCGACGATCCCGGCCTCGGCGAGACGTGGGACATGATCATTCCGGCCCCGACCCTCGCGGACTACCGGAAGATGCAGGCCATCAACATCGAGGCGTTGAATCAGGCGCTGGCCGGCATTCCCGAGGACCGCGTGCGCTATCACCTGTGCTGGGGGAGCTGGCAGGGTCCGCACGAGGTCGACCTCGCGCTGAAGGACGTCGTCGAGCTCATGCTGACCGTCCGCGCCCAGGCCTACTCCGTCGAGGCGGCCACGCCCCGTCACTCCTGGGAGTGGCGGATCTGGAAGGACGTCAAGCTGCCGGAGGGCAAGATCCTGATCCCCGGCGTCATCGCCCACACCACGGCCGTGGTCGAGCATCCCGAGACGGTCGCGGAGCGCATCGTGAACTTCGCGGGCGCGGTGGGACGCGAGCGCGTCATCGCCGGCGCCGACTGCGGCTTCGCCCAGGGCGCCCTCTACCAGCGCCAGCACCCGACGGTGATGTGGGCCAAGTTTCGCGCGCTCGCCGAGGGCGCCGCGCTGGCGTCCCAGCGCCTGTGGGCGAGGTGAGGCCGAGCGTCAGCGGGCTCCGATCTCGCCGGCGCGCCACTCGACGGCGCCGAAGCGCGAGTGGCCGAGGAAGTTGTAGGAGAGGGTGACCGTCTCCACCGTCTGGTGCGTTTCCCGCCGATTGGTCGGGGTCGCGTTGCGGCTCGACACCACGTAGTGCAGGCCGATGGCGTGGGGACCGAACACCCGCACGGTCAGGCCCACGGTGCCGCGATTGATGACCTCGCGACCAAACGTATCCACTCCGGGGCCCCCTCCGGAGCCCGTGCCGATGACGTGGTACTGGCGACCCGACGCTTCGAGCATCGCCAGCTCGCCGGCGATGAGGCGCAGGCTGAGCAGTCCCTCGGGGATCACGCCGTAGTGATAGTCACGCTCGTCCTGGTCGCCGACCGTGCCGGCCGCGCCGAAGCCGATGCCGGCGAAGGCCATGCCCTGAAGGGCGAGCGTGCGGGTCAGCCACCACTGGGCGACGGTGCCGACCGAGAGGTTCGTGCTCGCCACGCGGAAGACCTGCGGTGAGAGGTATTCGTAGCCGCCGAAGAGGCCCCACACCCCGCGGTAGTCGTCGCCCACGTCGTAGTCCTTGCCCAGGAGGAGGCCGCGGATCGTGACGTTCTCGATGGCGTTCGCCGCACTCGTCGCGTTGGGCACCGCGGTGAACTCGAAGAGGAAGAAGTCGAACGGGCGCGTGTATCGGTATCCCGGTTTGCCGGGAAGCCCATAGGTCATGTAGTAGTCGAGGCTCCCCTCCTGCCGCTTGGCGGCGACCGAGGGCGCCTCGTTGGTCACGTTGGTGGTGAGGGTGGCGCCGACCCGCAGGCGGACGAAGAGGGCCGGATCGCGGCTCGGAAACACCGGGCGAAACCGCTCGCCGAAGACGAGGCGATTGAAGCCGGTGGGCGGCGAGAGCACGGCCGCCCCCAGCTCGCGCCAGAATCCCGGCGTCTCGCCCCCGTGCTCGAGGAGCAGGCTCGCCATGCGGAACAGCGCCTCGCCCACGAACGTGCCGGCGATGCCGGTGGCGATGTGGTCGTTGGCGGAGGGCCGGGTCTTCTCGCCGAACGTCTCCCAGGCGACACTGCCGCCGATCGTGTACAGCAACGACTCCCAGTAGTTGAGGCCGGCCGACCGCGCGAGCCCGTAGTACACGCTGCCCTGATAGGGATGGCCGAGCTGGTTGATGCCGAACGGGTCTCGGTCGAACCCCGGCGCGGTCCGGAAATTCTTCCACCACGTGTCCGGCTCGCTGTCGTAGTCCGTTTCGCCGCTGACGTGCCGGTTGACCTGGTTGAGCCCGAAGAGGAAGGCCGCGATCTCGGCGGCGGGAATGACATAGCTCTTGCCGGCGCCGGTGTCCCAATCCAGCACCGGCGGCTCGGCGCCGACCGTCCCCGGCACCACGAGACCCAAGAGCAGCGCACCGGCGCAGAGCACACTCGCGACCCGCCATGTCAGCATCGTCATCGCCCGTCCTGTGCGGGATGAAGTCCCCGCCGGATTCTACGCCCAGGCGTTTGCGTGAAGCGCACTTTTCCCGAGGCGGCCACGTGACCGACGGCGGCGGCTGGCCGAGCCAGAACGGGATCGCCTCGACGATACGCGTGATGCCATGACCAGGTTATTGGACCTAGGTCCAATATCATCTGGCGTGGGCCCGGCGCACACTGATCTATGAGTGGCCATCCATCTCGGAGTCCTGTCGATGCACGCGACGCCGCCATGAGGCTTCTGCTCCTCCGCCACGCGGCTGCGATGCCCAGGGGCACGCCGGGCGTCGGCGACGACGAGCGTCCGCTCACGGCGCCCGGCAAGGCCGCCTTCCGCGTGGCCGCGCGGGGACTGGCCCTGATCAGCCGCCGGCCCGACGTGCTGCTGACGAGCCCGCTCGCCCGCGCGCGCGCGACCGCGGAGATCGCCGCGCGGGCCTTCAAACGGATCGCGCCCACCCTCGAACCCGCGCTGGCCGACGAGAGCGTCAACGGTATCGTCATCGCGCTGAAGGCCTATCCGCTGGACGCGGCGATCGCGCTCGTCGGTCACGAGCCCCTGCTCTCGGCGCTCCTCGCGCGTACGCTCGGTGCCCCGGAGGCGGAGCGGCTCGCGTTCCAGAAGGGCGGCGCGGCGCTGCTGGACCTTCCCGACGGCCCCGCGGCGCCCGGGCGGCTCGTCTGGTTCCTGCCGCCCCGAGTCCTCCGCGCCCTCGGAACGCTCCACCCTCCAACGGAGAGGCCGGAATGAGGACTAGGGAGTCTTTGGGCGCCCCGAGCGTCGGGGGGCTTGGGGGGCCCGCGGCTAGGCCCCCCATGTCGGTCAATCCGCACGCGCGCCGCTGACCGGTCGGAGCTGGTCGCGGTCGTCGACCTGGGCTCGACGGCCGTCCGCCTCCTGGTCGCACGGATCGCGCCGAACCATGGATCACACGTATTGGTGCAGGATCGCGTCGCCACGCGGCTGGGCGGTGGCGCGCCCGGAACCTTGCCGCGCGACGCGATCGAGGGGACGCTCCGGGCCGTGCATCGGTTCTTCGCCCGTCACGTGGGGAAGGGCCGGGGCCCGCGCGTGGTCGCGGTGGCGACGTCCGCCGTGCGGGACGCCCGGAACCGCGAGCGCCTGCTCGCCCCGCTCCGCGACGACGAGGGCATCGACGTGGAGGTGCTCAGCGCGCGCGACGAGGCGCGGCTCGGCGTCTCCGCCTGCCTCGAGAGCCTGCCCTTCGAGGACGGGATCGTGGTGGATCTCGGCGGCGCCAGCCTGCAGCTCAGCGGGGTGCGGCGTCGCGAGATCGTCTCCATCGCGAGCCTTCCCCTCGGCAGCGTGCGGACCTCCCGGCGCTTTCTGCCCCACGACCCACCCGGAGGGCGCGCCCTTCAGGCGCTGCGCGCGGCCATCCGCGCGCAGCTCCTCGGCGCCGTGCCCCCCGTCCGGGCCGGCGAGGTCATGGTGGGGATGGGCGGTACGGTTCGCACGCTGGCCAGCATTTACCTGAAATCCCATCGCGGCGAGCGCAAGCACCGACACGGACTGCGGCTGCACCAGACCGACGTGGTCGCCATCCGCGAGCAGCTCGAAGGCCTGTCCCGGCGAAAGCGCCGGAAGGTCCGCGGCCTCAAGGCCGAGCGCGCGGACATCATCCTGGCCGGAGCCATCGTCATCGAGGAGGTCATGGTCTTCGGTGGGTATCTCACGCTGGTGGTCTGCACGCGCGGGGTCCGCGACGGCGTGCTGCTGCGTGAGACGTTCCGCGGGCGTTCGTAACGTGGACGCCTCGGCGTTCGTCAACCGCGAGCTGTCGTGGCTCGAGTTCAACCGGCGCGTGCTCGAGGAGGCTCAGGATCCCAGCGTGCCCCTGCTGGAGCGCGTGAAGTTCCTGGCTATCTTCAGCGCGAACCTGGACGAGTTCTTCATGGTCCGGGTGGCGGCGCTGAAGCGCCGCATCCACGCCGGCGACCGGACGGCCGGGCCCGACGGGCTCACGACGGCGGAGACGGCGCGGGCGGTGGCCGCACGCGTCCACGCGCTGGTGGACGCCCAGCACCGATGCTTCCTCGAGGAGATCCGGCCGCTGCTCTCCGCCGAGGGCGTGGTCCTGCTCCGGCCCGAGGAGACGAGCGAGGAGCAGCGGCGCTTTCTCGCGGAGTACTTCCGACGGATGCTGGGGCCGGCGTTGACCGCGCAGGCCGTCGAGCCCGGCCGGCCCCTCCCCTACCTCGGCAACCTCTCGCTGTGCCTGGTCGCTTCCCGCCGGCCGTCGGCGCGGCCGGGGCGTTCGCTGTCCATCATCCGGATCCCCAGCCCGGAGCTGCCGCGCTTCATCGCGCTGCCGGCTCCTCTTGGCCGGCATGTCTTCATCCTCCTCGAAGACGCGCTGCGTTTGCACCTGCCGGCGCTCTACGACGGCGATGACGTCCTCTCGAGTCACGTGATACGAATCACCCGCGACGCCGCCCTGGCCACGCGCGGCGGGCCTCAGGACCTGGTCGCCAGCATCGAGCGGGGGGTGCGCGCACGCCGCCTCGGAGCGGCGGTGCGCCTTCAGCACGATGCCCACCTGCCGCCCGAGATCCTGACCACCCTGGTCGACGGGCTCGGGCTGTCGTCCGACGACGTCTACGAGAGTGAGGGCTTCACGGCGTTCTCGGATCTGTTCCAGCTCTACGCGGCCGTCGACCTGCCCCGGGTCAAGGACCGGCCGCGTCCACCGCAGCCCGTTCCGGCCTTCGAGCGCGCGGCCGACGTCTGGAGCGCCATCCGCGCCCGAGACGTCCTCGTGCACCACCCCTATCACGCCTTCCACGCCGTCACGCGCTTCGTGGGCGAGGCCGCCGTCGATCCCATGGTGCGGGCGATCAAGATGACGCTCTACCGGGTGAGCGCGGCCTCGCCCATCGCGCACGCGCTGCGGACGGCCGTCGAGCACGGCAAGGAGGTCACCGTCCTCGTGGAGCTCCAGGCGCGCTTCGACGAGGAGGCGAACATCCGCTGGGCCCGAACGCTCGAGGAGGTGGGCGCCCACGTGGTCTACGGACGCGCGGGCTTCAAGACCCACGGCAAGGCCTGCCTCGTGGTGCGTCAGGACGCGGACGGTCTTCGGCGTTACTGCCATCTCGCCACCGGCAACTACAACGCGCGAACGGGCGGCGTCTACGGGGATCTCGGGCTCTTCACCAGCCGCGACTCGTTCGGCGCGGATCTGACCGCGTTGTTCGACTTCCTCACCGGCGGGACGCGGCCACGCGCCTTCCACCACCTGCTGCTCGCGCCCGGCGACCTGCGCGACGGCCTCGTCGCGCGCATCCGTCGCGAGGCCGAGCACGCCCGGGCCGGGCGCCCGGCGCGGATCGTCGCGAAGATGAACAGCCTGGTGGACCGCCGCCTGATCGAGGAGCTCTACGCGGCCAGCGAGGCGGGGGTGGGGATCGATCTGATCGTGCGCGGGATCTGCTGCCTGCGGCCCGAGCTGCCCGGGCTCTCGTCGAGGATCCGCGTGATCTCCATCGTCGACCGGTATCTCGAGCACGCGCGGATTTCCTACTTCGCGAACGGCGGGAACCCTGAATACCTGCTCGCCTCCGCGGACTGGATGCCGCGTAACCTCGACCGCCGTGTCGAGATCGCCTTCCCGGTGCTGGATCCGGGCCTCCAGGCCCAGATCGGAAGGATCCTCGACATCCAGCTCGCCGACACCGTCAAGGCGCGGCGCATCCTCCCCGATGGAAGCTCCGCGCGCATCGAGGCGCGAGGCGAAGCGTCACTTCGCTCCCAGGAGCGCCTCTACGAGGCGACGGGCGGCGACCGGGCCTTCGCGTGAGAGCGGCTCAGGATGAGACCAAAGTCCACTAGGCAGGCCGAGCGCCGTCGGTCAGTGTACGGGCATTCCAATCGCCCCCTGGGAGGCTCCTATGTCACACCAACCGGCCACCGCCGTCAGCCCCGAACAGGCCAGACAAAACGCGAGTGCGGCCATCGCACTCGCGCAGCTGCTCCCCGTCGAGGCGGATCGTCCGAAACGCATCGACCAGTACCTCGACTACTTTGGCGGCGGCGGGGAGAGCTTTTCCCCGAGGCTCGCGCCGCGGGATGAGTCCGGTTCATCGGCCGGCACCGTCTAGAACTCGATGCGCGCGCCGAGCTCGACGACGCGGTTCGGCGGGAGGCCGAAGAAATCCGCGGCCGAGCCGGCATTGCGCTGCATGAACGCGAACAGCCACTTCCGCCACCGCATCATGCGCG
>DATHGT010000194.1:0-3416 GCA_035317605.1 Candidatus Acidiferrum sp.
CGCGGAGAGTCCGCTGTTGCCGCGGGTGAGCGGCACCCAGATGGCGGCGATGAGCCGGATGACTTCGACGAACGCCACCGTCACCATCGCGAAGTACACGCCGCGCAGGCGGAGGGCGGGATACCCGACGGCGAGGCCGACCCCGGAGGCCAGCAGCGCGCCGCAGAGGAGCGTCAGCTCGAACGGCAGCGCGAAGTGTTTGGCGAGCAGCGCGGAAGTGTAGGCCCCCACGCACATGAACGCCGAATGCCCGATGTTGAGCTGCCCGCACGTCAGCGACGGCCGCAGGCTCGCCGCAAGAATGACGTTGGTCAACACCAGCGCGAACACGTGAACGTAGTAATCCCCCAGCAACGGCACCAGCAGAAACCCGACGAACACCACGAACACCACGAGAAGTAGAGCGAACTTCATTCGCGAAGAGCCCAGGCCAAGACGCGGCTGGATTCAGCTGCATTCGGAAGCGCGCCGTCCTCGGCGCGTGAGCCGCTTTGGGGGGTTTGGGGGGCCATGTCGGGGCCCCCCATCCGGTCAATTCGCATGGCCGAAGAGTCCCGTAGGCTTCCACAGCAAGAGCAAAATAATGAACACGAAGCTCAGCAGGAACGCCGGCTCGGCGCCGAGCGCGGTGGCCACGATCGAGTCGACGAGACCGAGCATGAGCCCGCCGACGATGGCGCCCGGAACACTGCCCAGTCCGCCCAGGATGATGATGATGAACGCCTTGAGCAGCGGCTGCTCGCCCATCATCGGGTCGAGCTTGAAGATCGGCGCCATCAGCGCGCCGGCGGCGGCGGCCAGCGCGAACCCGATCCCGAAGGCCAGGCCGTTGATCATGTTCACGTTCACGCCCTGGAGCGCGGCCGCCTCCTTGTCCTGCTCGATGGCCCGCATGGCCGCACCCAGCCGCGTCTTGTTGATGAAGAGATAGAGACCGACCACCAGGATCCCGGCCAGCGGGATGATCATCAGCCGCTCGACCGAGATCATCACCCCGAAGACGGAGCGCGTGCCCTGAAACACCGGAGGCACGTGCTTGTCGAGCTGGCCGAAGACCGGATAGCCGGCGGCCTGGAGGAACGTGGTGAGGGCCAGCAGCGCGACCAGCGTGGGCTCGATGCCGCCCTTGATCGGCCGATAGACCGAGCGCTCGACGAGGTAACCGAACGCTCCGAGCAGGATCATCGCGATCACGAACGCCGCGAAATACGGCACGCCGCCCTGGAAGAACACGTAGTAGATCACGAACGCGCCCAGCATGTAGACCGCGCCGTGGGCGAAGTTGATGATGTGCATCATGCCGAACATGAGGGTGAGCCCGAGCGCCATCAGGATGTAGATCGAGCCGATCGACACCCCGATGACGGCGCTCTGGACCAGGAGGCCGGCGGTCAATTGTGCGGGGGCGTGAGCTGCGCCACGAGGTTCGCGACGCCGTCTTTCACCTCGGAGAAGGGCATCGGATAGATGATCTGGTTACCGATGCCGTAGTAGTCCTTGCCGCCGAAGTGCGCCTTGCCCCACAGGTTGTCGAACTCCACGGTGCCGAGGGCCTCGGCGATCTTCTTCTGGTCGAGGCTCTGGGCCTTCTTCACGGCCGCCACGAACGCGAAGGCCGGGTTGGCGAAGTCGATGCTGGTGGCGTTCCACTCGCCGTACTTCTTGGTGTAGCGTGCCTGCCAGTTCTTGATCTTCTCGGGCAGCGGGTTCTGCACGTAGCCGTGCACCCACGTGCCCTCGACGTTGGCCTTGCCGGCAATGTTACCTACCACCGCGGTGTCGATCTGCCCCAGATGAATGAAGCGTCCCTTGAACCCGAGCTCGCGGGCCTGCTTGATGATCAGCCCCACGCTGCCGGCCGGGGAGGCCATCACGCTGATGATGTCGGGCTTCTGGGCGAGCATGCGCAAGAGCACCGGGTTGAAGTCGGTCATGGTGCGCTCGAAGAACTCCTTCGACACGACCTCGTAGCCGAGCTTCTGAACGTACGCGGTCTCGACCTTGATCGACCACCAGCCGGTATCGTCGTTCGGCGAGATGGTCGCCACCCGCTTGATCTGGGGATGGCGCTCCTTGACCCACTTCCAGAACACGGTGGTCTCGGGCGGGGAGGGGAAGGCATGGAAGGTGAGCGCGTTCTTCGGGCTCACCAGCCCGTCGGCGTAGGCCAGCGGTAGATTCAGCACTCGGCCCTCGTTGACCGCCTCCTCGTTGGCTTTGACCACCGCGCCGCCCAGCACGGAGATGTACTTCACGCCGTCCTTGGCGATGAGCCGGTTCACGGTGGCCACGCCCTCGGCGATCACGTACTTGTGATCGTAGGCGATGACTTCGAGCTTGTACTTCTTGCCGCCCACGTCGAGTCCGCCCTGGGCGTTGATCTCCTCGAAGATCAGCTCGGTGGCGTTCTTGTGGGGGATGCCCCAAGGCGCGGCGGGCCCGGAGAGGGGCGTCGAGACCCCGAACTTGATGACGTCGGCGGCTCCGGCCAATCCCGGACCCGCTGCCGTCAGCACTGCGAACGCAACGACCTGGATCAGAGGAAACGTACGCTTCATCGCCAGTCCCTCCTGTGGTCCCGCGGCGGCCCGAACGGTGACCGGACTATAGTGACAGCCGTCACCCCTGTCAACGAGGGGCTGCCCCCGCCAGCGCGCTGTTAGAATGCCCGCACTCGACAGCGGGGAGGCGGCCTGTATGCGGACCGGAGAGCCCGTCCCGATCGAATTGCGCGTCGCCGAAGTCCAGGGCATGGACGGCGTCAAGCGACTCGGCGATCTGTTGAGTGGCCCCACGCTCCTCGTCTTCCTCCGCGAGTTCGGCTGACCGCACTGCGCCCGTCAGGTCGACGGGGTGATGGAGCGACTGCCGGAGATCGAGAACCTTGGGGTGGGCGTCGTGCTCGTGGGTAACGGCCCGCCGAGCGCGCTCGCCGCGTTCGCGCGAAGCATGAACCTGCAAGGCCGCCGCGTCACGGTGGTCACCGATCCGTCGCTGGCCTCCTACCGAATCGCCGGATTGCTGCGCCCGCGCATGCACGGCCTGCGCGCGGTGATCGAGATGCTCCAGGCCCTCGGCGCGGGCTACCGGCACCGCCGGCGCGCGGGCGACGCCTTGCAGCTCGGCGGCTGCGTCCTCGTGGACGACGCCGGCCGCGTCGTCTATCACCATCGCAGCGGCAGCCCGGGCGATCTCGCCGACCCCAACGACATCGTCCAAGCCGCGATGGCCCTCCTCGTGGAGCGGCGGGCGGCCGGGAGGCGCGTCTGATGGAGATCTGGTTTCACCTCGCCAACGTCATCTACGTCTTCTCGTATCTCGTCACCGACATCCTGTGGCTGCGGGCGCTGGCGGTGACGGGCGGGTTCAGCTATCTCACGTGGACGCTGACCACGCCGACGCCGAACCTGTCGCTC
>DATHGT010000195.1:0-10107 GCA_035317605.1 Candidatus Acidiferrum sp.
CGCGTCGTTCTACGTGCTGATCAATCTCCTGGTGGACGTCTCGTACACGCTGCTCGACCCGCGCATCCGGGTCACGGGCCAGGGCCGTGGAGGCTGAGGCGCGCGCCCGGCTCCTCCGCGGCTGGCGTCGCGCGCTACGACGCCCGCCCGCGGTGGCCGGCGCGGTCGTCGTGCTGTGCTTCGCGGGTATCGCGCTGGCCGCGCCGTGGATCGCGACGTCCGATCCCGTGCAGACGAACTGGAGTCAGATCCGCAAGGCGCCGAGCCTGGCCCATCCGTTCGGCACCGACGACCTCGGGCGCGACACGTTCTCGCGGGTGATCTGGGGCACGCGCATCTCCATGCAGGCCGGCGTGCTCTCGATCCTCCTGGCCATGGCCATCGGAGTGCCCGCCGGCTTCGTGTCCGGCTACTACCGCGGCGTGTTCGACCAGCTCATCATGCGGCTGACCGATGCGTGGCTGTCGTTTCCGTTCCTGATCCTCGCCATCGGCCTGGTGACCATCCTCGGCCCCTCGCTCACCAACGCGACGCTGGCCATCGGCCTCGGCGCCACTCCCCTCTACATCCGGCTCACCCGCGGCCTCGTGCTGGCCACCGAAGCCCACGAGTACGTGCACGGCGCGCGCGCGATGGGCGCCGGCGACGCCCGCGTGATGGCTCGCCACATCTTCCCCAACATCGTGAGCGCGCTATTGGTGCAAGCCACAGTCTCCATCCCCACCGCGATCATCGCCGAAGCGATCCTCTCGTTCCTAGGCCTCGGCGTCCAACCCCCCCGTCCGAGCTGGGGCACCATGCTCAACACCGCCCAGCAATTCCTCGACTCCGCCCCCTGGATGGCCTGGTGGCCCGGCCTCGCGATCTTCACGCTGACGCTGTCGTTCAACCTAGCCGGCGACGGCCTCCGCGACTGGCTGGACCCGCGCGACTGACGGACGGCTGACCCCGGCCTTCGGGCGGAACCCGCGGGTCGAGCGCGCGGCGGCGCTGGTGGGCAGGCGGCGAATGGGTGCGCGCCTCTGACCACGAGACGCTTTGCTTCGGTTGACCGTGAGTCGTTCCCACTCGACACCGTCGTGCGGTCTTCATGCGTGGCAGGGACGGGTCAACCGGCGCGCACCCATTCGCCACCCACCCACCAGCGACAACCGCGGACCCAGCTCAGAGAGCAGGGGCTTTGACGTGCCCCGCCACCGGTTGGGAGCGCCCAGCTTCCGAAGAGACGTGGACATGGATGTGCGCTCGGCGCAGCCACTGCCGCCGTCGTGGCCGACACGCTCCTCCGCCCGGTAGCTGCTGCGTCCGCTCGACTTTAGAGTGATGTACGACCCCGCAGGTGGGCAGGTGGGGAATGGAGCGCGCCGGTTGACCCGTCCCTGCCGCGCACGAAGACCGCTCAAAGGGGCAATAACTTACTTGACTCACACTGACGTCAGCGGCCGAGCGTGAAGCATTTCAGTTTACGCCAGAGAATATAGCCGGATCGCAGTGGCCCGACAGGAAAGCGGAGGCTCGGGTCCTGGTCAACATCTTGACCCCGGTGCATGCGGTACGTCACGCCGTTGATGTGTAGGCGTTTGGGGTCTGGGCGTCCACTGGCACCGATGCTCCCGTCGCTGAGTACGTATTGATGCACGCGGGCGACCTCGACGTTCGTGCGGCGGTCAAGGTAATATACCTCCTGGGAGAAGGTGCCGGGTGGTTGGTTTGCCGCTGGCCGTGCTGGATTGCTCTTGCCGACTAGGGCGGTAAACTCGCCGGCCTGTTGTCGCTGCCAGTAGCGGCCTCGGTTGAACCGGCAGCGTAGTTCCCAGACGTCGACGCGGGCACTGAAAGGGATGGTCGTCATGATTGCAGCGCGCGATGTACGAGAACGGCTCGCTGCCGTAGTGGATCATCGACTGCCCTTGGAGGAATTCTCCGACTGGCTCGAAACAGCGAGCTGGAACATGCATGCGGATAGCTCACCGGACGCAATCGACCTAGTGTCCTCGGTTCACTTGCTGCTGTCAGAATATGACCGTGGGGACCTGACCGAATCACAGTTGCGACACGAGCTAGCGACCCTTCTCAACGAGCCGATGGTCCTGTCCATTCGAATTGAGGTCGGCATTACCGTGTCGGTTCGGCAGGTGCCGTCGACACGGCGGTTCACATCTATAGCGTGGAAGGACGTTGATCTGGCCGGCCGTGTATTAGCTTAAACGGGATACTAGTCAAAACGTTCTCCGCCTCCATCACATCGAACCAGAACAGCCCCGGCTCAGTCGTCTCCATGACCGTAAAGATCCGAAGATTCTGTCCGTGCTCGCCACCCCCGAAATTGAGCGTGCTACGGTGAATCTCGGTCGTCGTCCCAGTTGGACGGCGCAGCACAATACGGATCTCTCGATCGCCCACGACGTCGCCTGATTTCAGGGAGATCAGGAGCGTTACGCGAACACCAAGGGTTTCATCGGGGCCTAGGTTGATGTTGGGCTGAGAGGCTACGTAGAGCGTGTCGATCATGCGGATCGCGCTCAGGACGTTATCCTTTTCGATGAGCGCCAATTCGCACATGGTCGCGACCTGAACGAGGAGCCGCGTGTTCGGCATTTGCCGGGAATCCTAGAGCCATTACGGCTGTCCGCGCAAGGGCAGACTCAGCGTCGCCTTTGCTGCTTCCGTTCCTCCCGCCACTCGCGCTCCCGCTTGTCTACCTCGGCCTTCGTGTCTGCGTCACCTTGCGAGCCAGGGATACGAAGCGCTCCCATGGCGTCGGGCCGCGCTCAGTCTCCAGCTTTCGCTCTTCTGGCATTTCGCGATTCTCTCTTGGGGCCTCGCCCCTGTCGCTCACGTCGTAGCCACGGCGGCGGTCACGTTGCCGGTGAGCGCCTTGTAGGTTAGGCGTCGACCGACCGACGATGCCGCGCAGCACGGTCAAGAATCGGTCGCCATCCTTGCCGAAGCGCTCGTTATACCGGAATGCCTGCTCGTCCACGTACCGGTGAAGGTGGAACGGCTCGACGCTGATGTACGCCCCGTGAAGCGCCCGCTTCAACAGCGACCAGAAGTTTTCCAGGCCGTTGGTGTGGACGTGGCCGTTGACGTATTCGGTCGCGTGACCCACGAAGCGATGAACGAAGTCTGCGCTCAGGCCACGGGTGATGGTCCGCCACATCTTCCCCAACATCGTGAGCGCGCTGCTCGTGCAGGCCACGGTCTCGATCCCCACCGCGATCATCGCGGAAGCGATCCTCTCGTTCCTCGGCCTCGGCGTCCAACCCCCACTCCCGAGCTGGGCACCATGCTCAACACCGCCCAGCAATTCCTCGACTCCGCCCCCTGGATGGCATGGTGGCCAGGCCTAGCCATCTTCACGCTGACGCTGTCGTTCAACCTCGCCGGCGACGGCCTCAGAGATTGGCTCGACCCGCGTGACTAATAGGTGATGTGCGGTATCTCAGAAACGGTACTCGTTGGGGGGCGGGCGGGGGATGGGCGCGCGCCGGTTGACCCGTCCCTGCCGCGCACAAAGACCGCTCAAAGGTGTCGAGTGGGAACGACTCAAGGCGGACCGAAGCAAAGCGCCTCGTGGTCAGAGGCGCGCGCCCATCCCCCGCCCGCCCCCCAGCGCCGCCGCGCTCAAACGCTCGAGCCTGAGCTTCCTCCACACCAAGAGATGTCCGATCAGCGCCGCCGTGACGAGCACGGCAGGCAACCACACGAACGGCGGGTACGTGACGAACGTGTTCACCCGGTCCGGGCCGAACCACTGGAAGATGGGAGTGGAGACGATCGCCACCGTGACGACGTTCACGAGCAGGGCGAATCCCAGCACGTTCCACGCCGCCACGATCCACCGCGGCACGCGCCCCCGAGCCAGCCACCATCCCAGCAGGCCGGCGCTGATGCCCGTCACGATGTCGTAGTTCTGGCCGGAGTAGCTCATCTGCACCGGCATCAGTCCGATCACGGAGGCTTCGTGCATGAGCAACTCCAGAGGAAAGCGGAAGACCTGAGAGCCCACCAGCACCCAGAGCGGCAAGCCGCAAAGGAGCCGGGTGCCGAGGGGCGAGCAGGCGACACCGATACCCAGGGCCAGGATCGCGAGCAGCAGGCCCGCGAACGGCGGCGGGAACGCGTCGAAACGGCGCAGGACACCGCTCGCCGCCGCGAGCGTGGTCAGCAACAGCCAGGCGAGCACGGCCGCGCCGATCTTCATCGTGCGCCGACGCCGCACGTCCACGCGCTCGCCGAGCCACCGGTCGGCCGCGTCGCAGGCCAGAACGAATCCCGCCGCCACGAGGAGCGGCAGCACCACGAATCCCATGGTGACGAAGGGGGTCGACGTCACGGCAGGCTCACTATAGCCGAACGCGCGCGCCGGGCGGCCGCCGCACCGTGCTATAAAACGCCTCATGACGCCAACATCGGACATCGATTTGCGTGCGAGTTTCGACGCCGAAATGCGAGCCGCCGGTCTCAGCCTGGCCGGTCGCGATTACGAGCTGCTGTTCGCGATGTGGACCGAGCACCGGCCCCAGCGCGAGGCCCTGCGCGCCGCTGTGCCCATGCCCGACGAGGAGCCCGACGCGTGAGCGCCGACACGCTCTGCGATCTCGATCTCAGCGGTGTCGCCGACGCCATCCACGGCGGCAAGGCCTCGTCGGTCGAAGTGACCGAAGCGTACCTGCGCCGCATCGAGCGGCACGACCGCGTGCTGAAGGCCTACATCACCGTGATGGCCGACCGCGCGTTGGCTCGAGCGCGTACCGCGGACGAAGAGATACGCCGGGGAGCGCGGCGCGGTCCGCTCCACGGCGTGCCGCTCGCGCTCAAAGACCTGGTCGCCATCGCGGGCGTGCGCATGACCGCGGGCTCGCGCGTGATGACCGATCACGTCTCGGAGCGCGACGCCGACGTCACCGAGCGCTTGCACGCGGCCGGCGCCGTGATCCTCGGCAAGCTCTCGATGCACGAGTTCGCGTTCGGCCGACCCGTCGTCGACGGGGCGTTCCCGACCGGGCGCAATCCGTGGGACGTCACGCGCGAGCCCGCCGGCTCCAGCTCGGGCTCGGGTGTCGCGGTCGCGGCGGGGCTGTGCGCGGGAGCGCTCGGCTCCGACACCGGCGGATCGATCCGCGGTCCCGCCGCGCGCTGCGGGATCGTCGGCGTCAAGCCCACGTACGGGCTGGTGAGCCGGCGGGGCGTGGTGGCGCTCAGCTGGTCGCTCGATCACGTCGGTCCGATGACGCGCTCGGTCCGCGACGCGGCCGTGCTGCTGCAGGCCATCGCCGGACACGATCCCGGCGACCCGTCCACGCGCCACGCGCAGGTCACCGACTACACGGCCGAGCTCGAGGCCGGCGCGCGCGGAATCAAGCTCGGGCTGCTCCGTCGCTTCTACCTCGACTCCCCCGGCTTGCACGCCGAAGTCAAGAGCGCGGCGCTCGCCGCCTTCGACGAGCTGAAGCGGCAGGGCGCGACGATCGAAGACGTCGACGCCCCCACGCTCGATCTCGCGGGAGCGATCTGGGTGACGATGCTCTCCGAGGTCTACGAGCTCCACCGCGAGACTATCCGCGATCAACCTCAGAATTTCGGCGAAGGTATCCGCACGCGCATCTACATGGGGGCGCTGGTGACCGCGGCCGATTTCCAGCGCGGCCAGCGGCTGCGCGCTCGCCTGCGCCGGGAAATCATGGCGCTGTTCGAGGGCGTCGACGCGCTGGTCTTTCCCGGCCACGCCGCGCCGGCCCAGCGCTTCGAGGACATTGCCACGGGCCAGATCGTCGTCCCCGGCTCGCGCTACACGAACGTCTGGAACCTGCTCGGCCTTCCCGCCGTGGTGTTCCCCTGCGGCTTCAGCCGCGACGGTCTGCCCGTCGCGATCCAGATCGTCGGCCGTCCCTTCGACGAAGCCACCGTCTTCCGCATCGCCCGCGCCTACGAGCGCGCCACCGACTGGCACACGAAGCGACCTAATCCAGAGGCGTGGACGCTGACTTCGTAGATTCGCTACGAGGCGAGGCGGAGACCGAGGCGGAGCTCGAACAGTTCCTGGGCGCCGAGGGGCGCGTTGGCGATGCGGGCCATGCTCCCGCAGTAGTGGCAGTGGATGAAGGCGGGCTCGCGCACGATGAACGTGCTGCCGCACTTGCCGCAGCGATCGGATAGGTCGGTGAGGAACTTGCGGGAGGCGCGTTCGAGGTGGCGTTCGGGGGTGATGTTCAGCGTGACCACACGTAGGCGCGGCGGCGACGCCGCGGGCTTCCGCGCCGCGGATTTCGGCGCCGCGCCGTGCGCCTTCGACTTGGCGGCATGCGCGTTACCGGCCCGCGGCTTTCCCTTTCGCGTCATTTCAGCCATAAACGCGCGCCATTGTACTGCATGGTCAGGCTCGGAGCAGCTTTCTCAAGCACCCCCCCGCGTCGACTGAAACAGTGACTCGGCGGTCACCGGGACCTCGCGGATGGTGACCCCGAACTCGGCGAGCGCGTCCTCCACCGCGTTGGCGATGGCGGCGGCGCTGGGGATGCAGCCGCTCTCGCCCACGCCCTTGACCCCCAGCTCGTTGATGGTCGAGCGATGCTCGAGCAGCTCGACGGGGAGCGCGGGCAGATCGGCGGCGCGCGGGATCGCGTAGTCCATGAAGCTGCCGGTCAGGAGCTGGCCGGCGCCGTCGTAGACCACGGCCTCCATGAGCCCGGCCGCGATGCCTTGGGCCGCGCCGCCCTGGAGCTGGCCCTCGACGATCATCGGGTTGATGGCGCGTCCGGGATCGTGAACGACGGCGTATTTCAGCAGCCGGAGGGCGAACGTCTCGACGTCGACCTCGACCACGGCGGCTTGCATGCCGAACGCCCACGTCACGGTGTCCGGATAGAAATACGTGCACGCGTTGAGACCGGGCTCGCCGATCTCGCGCAGCGCCTTCGACCGCACCGCGGCCTGGGCCACCCGTCCGAGGGTCACGAACCGGTCCGGCGAGCCCGCGACGTGCACGCGGCCGTCGTCGATCCGCACGTCCTCGGCGGCGCATTCCAGGAGCTCGGCGGCCACGCGCGCGGCGCGCCGCCGCACCTCGCGCGCGGTACGCGCGACCGCGGGCCCGGCGTTGGCGGTGACCCGGCTGCCCCCGGTCCCCATGCCGAAGGCGAACCGCGTGGTGTCGCCGGCGACGATCTGGACGTCGTCGAGCTTCGCCCCCAGCTCGGCGGCGGCGATCTGCGCGAGGGTCGTCCCGTGGCCCTGGCCCTGGGCGGTGACGCCGATGTAGACGTAAACTTGGCCGCTCGGGTCCACGCGGACGGTCGCGCCCTCGAAGGGGCCGAGTCCCGTGCCCTGCGCGTAGCACGCGAGCCCGACGCCGATCCGCTGCGCGCCTCCCGCCTGCGCCTTCTGGCGACGCCGCCACTCGTCGTACTCGATCATCGCGAGCGCGCGCTCGAAGGCCGCGGGAAAATCGCCGGGGTCGTAGGCGATGGCCACGCCGTCCTTGTACTTGAGTCCCGGCCGATACGGCATCTCCTGGGGACGGATGAGATTGCGCCGGCGCACCTCGGCGGGATCGAGGCCGAGACGGCGCGCGCCGATGTCCATCAGCCGCTCCATCACCAGCGCGGCCTCGGGACGGCCGGCCGCGCGGTACGCGGCGTTGGGCGCCTTGGTGGTCACGATGCTGGTGCCCGCGTTGCGATACGCGGGCACGCGATAGGGGCCGGGCAGATGGTTGACGGTGTTGAGGGTGAGCCCGTCGCCCTGGAGCGGATAGGCCCCGACGTCGGCCAGAAACGTGCCGTCGATGGCCACGATCGTTCCGTCGCGACGGAAGCCGATCGTGACCTCGTGGACCTGCTCGCGGTCCTGCCCGGTCGACAGGAGATCCTCGCGCCGGGTCTCCACCCACTTCACCGCGCGCCCGAGCCGGAGGGCCGCGGCGGCGACCAGGATCTCTTCCGGGTAGATCCCGCCCTTGGGACCGAAGCCGCCGCCGACGTCGGGCACGATCACCCGCACGTCCTCGACGGCGAGACCGAGCACGCCGGCCACCGCCTCGCGGAGGCGATACGGATTCTGCGTGGACGACGCCACCACGAGCGCGCCCGATTCCCCGTCCCGATAGGCGAGCGCGCCGCGCGGCTCGATGGCCGCCCCGGCCAGCCGGGCGTGACGGATGTGCTCGCGGACCACGACGTCGGCGCCGGCCAGCGCGGCCGCGGGATCGCCGACCTGTCCCCGCGCGACCAGCGCCGCGTTGTCGGGCCAGTCGTGAACGCGCGTTGCCGTCGCCGCGCCGTCCTCGGCGGAGACGACCGGCGGCAGCGTGTCGTACTCCACCGTCACCAGCGCGAGGGCGTCGGCCAGGAGCTCGGGCGTGTCGGCCACGACGACCGCGATCGGCTCGCCGACGTAGCGAGCGGTCTCCGCGAGCACCGGCATCGTGTAGGGGCGCTGGCGATCGGCGCCGGACGACACCAGCGGTCGTTTCACCTCAGGGAAATCGGCGGCGGCCCACACGGCGTGCACGCCGGAGAGCGCGAGCGCGTCGCCGGCGGCGACCTTCACCACCTTCGCGTGAGCGTGCGCGCTCCGGACCACGCCGAGGTGCGCCACGTCCACGCGCCGCAGATCGTCGAGATACTTGCCCCCGCCCACGAGCAGGCGGCGGTCTTCTTTCCGGAGAGGCGAGGCGCCGATCAGGTCCTGGGCCATTCGCGGAGTGTAGCGCGACTTGCGGGACGCCGCCGCGCGGGGTGACACTTTGAGCGTCCAACGGAGGGGATGACGCCATGGAACTCGGAATGATCGGCCTCGGTCGCATGGGCGGCAGCATGGCGCGGCGCCTGATCCGGGGCGGCCACCGCTGCGTGGTGTACGACCTCTCGCCCGAGGCCGTGCAGGGCCTCGTCGGGGAAGGCGGCGTCGGCGCGGCCTCGCTGGCGGACTTCGTCGCCAAGCTCGCGCGGCCGCGCCACGTGTGGCTGATGCTGCCGGCCGCGCTCGTCGATCGGACACTCGCCGACGTGGTCCCGTTGCTCGAGGGGGACGACGCCGTGATCGACGGCGGCAATTCTCACTACCACGACGACATCCGCCGCGCCAAGGAGCTGGCCGAACGCGGCCTGCACTACGTCGACGTGGGCACGAGTGGCGGCGTGTGGGGACTGGAGCGCGGCTACTGCCTGATGATCGGCGGCGACGCGGCGGCGGTGAAACGCCTCGACCCCGTGTTCGCGACGCTCGCCCCCGGCCGCGGCGATCTCCCGCGCACGCCGGGCCGTGAGCGGCTCGGCGGCACCGCCGAGCTGGGTTACCTGCACTGCGGGCCGGCGGGGGCCGGACACTTCGTCAAGATGGTCCACAACGGGATCGAGTACGGGCTGATGGCCGCGTACGCCGAGGGGCTGGACATCCTCCACCACGCCAACATCGGCCAGCGTGATCACGTGACCGACGCCGAAACCACCCCGCTACGCCATCCCGAGCACTATCAGTACGACCTGAACCTCGCCGACGTCACCGAGGTGTGGCGCCGCGGCAGCGTAATCGCCTCCTGGCTCCTCGACCTCACGGCCGCCGCGCTGGCCGGGTCTCCCGACCTCGCGAACTTTGCCGGGCGGGTGGCCGACTCCGGCGAGGGACGCTGGACGATCATGGCCGCCGTGGACGAGTCGGTGCCGGCGCCCGTCCTGTCGAGCGCGCTCTACTCGCGCTTCGACTCACGCGGCGAATCCGAGTTCGCCAACAAGGTCCTCAGCGCGATGCGCTACGCCTTCGGCGGCCACGTGGAAAAGAGCGGCTGAACCGCCTTCAGGAATCTTCCAGCAGCACGGTCAGATTGCCGTCGGGCGCGACGCCCCGACGGCGGACGTGGCCCGGGCCGTAGTGCTCGTAGAGTCCCTGGCAAAGCAGCGGGAGCGCGATGGTCACGTCGGCGAAGACCATCACGTTGTCGCCGTCGGGCGATTCCTTGCCCCACGAGATGCACTCGGTGGCCACGCTGGCCCCGCTGAGCCCGCCGAACACGGTGTTGTCGGTGGTGATCTGGACGGCCGAGACGTGCGGGCTCGCCGCGCCGCCGCGGATCGCGCACACGCTGGTGGCCACGATCTGGATGAA
>DATHGT010000196.1:0-22015 GCA_035317605.1 Candidatus Acidiferrum sp.
TCGATGAACTCGTTGGGGCCGTGGGCGTTGGAGCCGGGGCCCATCACGCCGGTGACCAGGAACTGCGACTGGGGGAAGCGCTCGCCGAGCATGGCCATGAACGGGATCGAGCCGCCGAGGCCGTCGAACATCGCGGGCTTGCCGAAATAGGTGCTCGACGCGCGCTTGACCGAATCGCTGAGCCAGTCGGCCATGACGGGCGCGTTCCAGCCGCCGCCCGGACGCTCGCTGGGCGTGAAGGTGACCGTGGCGCCGTAGGGCGGGTCGGCTTCCAGCATCTCCTTCATGCGCCGCGCGACGAGCGGACCGTCGGCAGTCGGCGGCAGCCGCAGCGAGAGCTTCAGCGACGTCTGCGGCCGCAGCACGTTGCCGCCGTCGGCGACCGCCGGGATGCCGTCGGCGCCGATCACCGCGAGCGCGGGGCGCCACGTGTTGTTGAGCAGCGCCTCCACCGGATCAGCCGTGACCGGATGCATGCCCGGCATGAACGGGTAGCGCCGGATGACCTCGTCACCGAGCACGCCCGCCACCGCGCGCACTTCGGCCGCGCGCTCGGGAGGGATCGCGACGTGGCACTCGCGGATCAGGATCTCGCCGCTGCGCTCGTCCTCGATCCGGCCGAGGAGATTGCGCAGGATGCGGAAGCTCGACGGCACGATCCCGCTGGCCGCGCCGGAGTGGACGCCCTCGCGCAGCACCTCCACCGTGAGGGTGCCGCTCAGCACGCCGCGCAGCGAGGTCGTGGCCCAGAGGTGATCGTAGTCGCCGCAGCCTGAGTCGAGACACACCACGAGCCCAGGACGGATGCGATCGGCGAGCTTCTCCACGTACGCCGGCAGGTCGGGGCTGCCGCTCTCCTCGGAGCCTTCGATGAGCACCACGCAGCGCGCGTGGGGCACGCCCTGGGCCTCGAGGGCCTCGATGGCGGTGAGCGCCGCGAAGGCCGCGTAGCCATCGTCGCCGGCACCCCGTCCGAACAAGCGATCGCCGCGGCGCACGGGGATCCACGGCCCGCCGTCGGCGGCCCAGCCGACCATCTCCGGCTGCTTGTCGCAGTGACCGTAGAGCAGCACGGTGTCGCCGCCCGCGCCCGGCGCTTCCATCAGGATGACGGGTGTGCGCCCTTCGATACGCACGACCTCGATCCGCAGTCCCTCGATCCTCCGCCCCCGCGCCCAGCCCGTGATCAGCTCGACCGCGCGGTCGATGTGCCCATGCTCGGCCCACTGCGCATCGAACATCGGCGACTTGGCCGGAATGCGGATGTACTCGGTGAGAGCGGGCACGATGTCCCGATCCCACGCCTGTTGAACGAACGTGCGCGTGCGCTCGCTGTCGATCGTCATGGCCCCAAGGATCGCACGAGTTGCGTCAGCCGAACAGATCGCGCGGCGTCAGCTTCACGTCCGGGAAGGCGGCCGGCGCGAAGGTCTCGCTGCCAGTGGGCAGGCGGACGCTGCGGTAGCGGAGCCGGCCGGGGTTGCGGTGGATCTCCAGCCGTTTCACGTCGATGTTGACCAGCCAGGACTCGGCCACGCCGGACCGCGCGTAGAGCGGCAGCTTCTTCTGGCGGTCGTAGTAGAGCGACGCGTCGGCCACCTCGACGAGCAGCCGAACGCTCGGCGGCTCCGGCAGGCCCCCGACGTAGAAGTCCGTGCGCGGCACTAGCAGCATGAGGTCGGGTAGCGGCTCGGACTGATACTGCGCCAGCAGGAGCGGGTTCTGCGTCCACACGAGGGCCCGGCGATCGAGGCGCGTCGCGAACAGGTGGGCGATCCGGGCCACCGTGCCCGCGTGCCGGGTGTGGATCGACCCCATCTCGACGATGTCGCCGTCGACCAGCTCGACCCGGTCGCCGGCCCCAAGAATCCCCGTGTGCCCCATCCGATGATACTGATCGAGCGAAAACCGTCGGCGCTTGGCTTGAACCGTCATAGATCACCTCCGCTGCCGACATCTCGCCGCACCTCCGCACCCGCGTCAATGCCCATAATTGGATACACCAGAGCCAGTGATTCGACCGCCGCGGTCACGCCGCACTGCTCCTGAACACCCGATGAGTAGATGCCGCGCCAGAAAACGGTCGTCGCGGGCGGACGGAGGCGGGGTGGGGGCCGCTCAGCGATCCGTGGTGTACGCGTCCTCCGCGGACGCACGGTGAGGAGCGAGCGCGCACACCGAAGCCGTCACAGTCAGTCGGATCGTCGAGCGGCCCCCACCCCGCGTCCGTCCGCCCGCGCCTCGCGCGACCGAACGAAGGAACGCTACTCCCGCTCCCCCTGCCCGACGAACCACGACGCCCGGTTGCTGAAGAGCACATTGAAGGTGGTGAGGCTGCCGTAGCAGCGGGTGATGTACCCCTGGAGCTCCAGCTTCTCCTCGGGCGAGAGCGAGGGATGGCTGTTGAGCTTCTGCTCGAGCACGCGGAGCTTGTCGCGGACGCCGATCAGCTTCTTGAGGAACATCTCGATCGGCACGTCCTTGGCTTGCGTCTCGTCCTTGCCGGGGACGAGCTTGAGGGTGCCGCCGACCCAGCGCTTGCCCAGCTCGAGATCCACGTCGAGCCAGCCGTGGTCGCCCAGCACCTCGCGCATCGCGTGGACGATGCGATCCAGCTCAGGATCGCCGGCGCTGCCGTCGGCGGTGAGGCCGTCGAACGTGAACGCGACCATCTTCACGTCGCCGCCCGCGAACAGCATCACGTAGCGCTCCTGGTCGTACCCCACGACGCGCCCGCGCCCGAAATCCCGATGCTTGACGATCGTACCGAGTCCGAAGCTTGGATTCGCCATGCGCGCCACCATACCGCTGTCGCGCGGTCCGTGCTACAACGGCTGGGTCAAGGAGGGCGTGATGGACTTCGAGGTCACGTACACCGAGGAGCAGCAGCGATTCCGGCGCGAGGTGAGAGCTTGGCTCGAGGCCAACGTGCCGCCGGGTGTCACGCGCACGCCGGTGGACGCGAAGGACAGCTGGGACCGCTATCAGGACCTGCGCGCGTTCGGGCGCAAGCTCGGCGACCGGGGTTGGCTCTATCCGCGGGCGCCGGAGCCGTACGGCGGCGGCGGGCTCGACGTCGACCACACGATCATCCTCGAGGAAGAAGTCGACCGCGTGGGCCTCTCGCTGCCGCCCTACTACGACAGCGGCGGGCGGCTCGGCTCGGCGACGATCCTGGTGTGGGGCACCGAGGAGCAGAAGCGCGCGCTGCTGCCGCCGATCTACAAGGGCGAGGTCCGCACGTGGCAGCTCCTCACCGAGCCCGGCGCCGGCTCCGACCTCGCGGGCGTGACCACCACGGCCATCCGCGACGGCGACGAGTACGTGATCAACGGCCAAAAGATCTTCGTGGGCAGCGACAACGGCGCCGATCGCATCTGGATGATCGCGGTGACCGATCCCGGCGGCAAGCGCCACGAGAATCTCTCGTGGTTCATGATCGACGCCAGCCTGCCCGGCATCACCGTGCAGCCGATGGAACTGCTCGGCACCGGCGGCGAGGGCGGGACCGATCCGGCGGTGAAGAACACCGTGTTCTTCGATCAGGTGCGGGTGCCCGCGTTCACGCTGGTCGGCGGCGAGAACAACGGCTGGAAGGCGGCGAGCACCCACCTCGAGCTGGAGCACGGCGCGGGCGGGCGCATCGGACGCATCCGCGTGTGGGACAAGCTGCTGCGCTACTGCCAGGAGACCAAGCGCGACGGCATTCCCCTCGCCCAGCACCCGGACACGCGCGATCTGCTGGCGGATATCTACATCAAGACCGAAGTGCAGCGGCTGTTCGGGCTGCGCAACTTCTGGCTCACCTACGCCAAGCGTCCGCGATCGTACGAGGGGCCGCAGCTCTCGTACTGGCGCAAGACGACCGGGCTCTGGATGACCGGCGCGATCCTGGAGGCCGTCGGCTCCGCCGCGCTGACCACCGACGAGACGTGGGGCTCGCCCGAGGGATTCCTGGAATTGCAGCAGCGCAACGGGATCATCGCCGTGCATCCGGGCGGAACTTCCGACATCCAGCGCGTGAGCATGGCGCGTCGCATCGGCATCGGCCGACCCGCGCGCGAAGCCGTGGGGACGGTGCACTAAAATGCCTGTTCAATACGAGAAGCGCGATCATATCGGGGTCGTGACGCTGAGCCGGCCGCAGGCGCGCAACGCTTGGGGGCCGGACTTCAACGAGGGACTCGCTCGTCACTTCGCGGCCATGGAGGACGACGACGACATCCGCGTCGCCATCCTCACCGGCGACGAGAGCGGCGGCGCGTTCTCCGCCGGCGCGAACTTGAAAGATCCGAAGACCCACACGCAGGCGTCCGCGGCGGCCTTCATCAAGAGCATTCCCAAGCGTCGCGAGCGCGCGTTCGAGGTCCTCGGCAACTTTCCCAAGCCGATCGTGGGCGCGGTCAACGGCTTCGCGGTCGGCATCGGCTGCATCGTCACGTTCTGCTGCGACCTGCTGGTCGCGTCCGAGAAGGCGGAGTGGCGGCTGCCCCAGGTCGCGCTCGGCATCCTGCCCGCGTACGGCGGCTCCACGCGCCTGGCCCGCTGGGTGGGGCGCGGTCACGCGATGCGGCTGGCCCTCGGCTTTCCGCTGCCCGCGGAGGAGGCCTATCGCATCGGCCTGGCGCAATGGGTGGTCCCCCCCGCCAAGCTGATGGACAAGGCGCTCGAAGTGGCCGCGCATCTCGCCTCGCTGCCGCCGCTGGCCGCGCAGCTCACGAAGGAGTCGCTGCTGCGCGGTCTCGACATCCCGAACCTGTCCGACGCCTCGCTGGTCGATCTCTACCGCTTCTCCGCCCTCGAGCTGACCGAAGACAAGGCGGAGGGGCACCAGGCCTGGCGCGAGAAGCGCAAGCCCGTCTTCCGAGGGAGATAGTCATGGACTTTCACGGTGTCGAGGTCGGCAAGCAGTTCAAGCGCATGCGCGAGCTAGTCCCCGAGGCGTATCGCTCGTTCCTCGAGTTCGATCAGAAGGCGTTCAAGGACGGCGCGATCTCGTCCAAGAACAAGGAGCTGATCGCGCTCGGCATCGCGCAGATCACCCAGTGCCCCTGGTGTGTCCAGGCCCATACGAAGAAGGCGTCCGTGGCCGGCGCCTCCGACGAGGAGATCGCCGAGACCACGTTCGTCGCGATGGCCATGGCCGCGGGCGCGGCGTGGAGTCACGGGGGCCTGGCGCTCCAGTGCCTGCAGGAGCACAAGGGCTGAGGGCATGGACCTCTCGCTGACCGAACCCCAGGAGATGCTCCGGTCCGCGGCGCGGAGCTTCGTGGAGCGCGAAGCCCCGCGTCACGCGATCGTGGCGATGCAGCGCGCGGAGTCGAGCCTGGTGCCGGATCTCTGGCAGAAGGCCAGCGAGCTGGGCTGGCTCGGTGTGCTCATCCCTGAACGTCACGGCGGCGGCGAGAGCAGCCTCACCGACGCGGCCGTCTTGTACGAGGAGCTGGGGCGCGGTCCGCTGCCGGGACCGTTCTTCAGCTCGGGCGTGCTGGGCGCTCTCACGGTCATGGAGGCGGGAAGCGACGCGCAGCAGGGCGCGCTGCTCCCCCGCGTCGCCCGCGGCGAGGCGGTGCTCGCGGTCGCCGTCACCGAGCCCAACGCGTCGTGGGGCGCTCAGGGTGTGACCATCGCTCCTCAACGTCTCGATGGCCGCTACCGGGTCGACGGCACCAAGGTGTTCGTCAGCGACGCCACCTCCGCGACCGACGTGGTGGTGGCGGTGCGCACCGGCAACGCTCCCGGCGACGTGAGCCTGCTGCTCGTCGACGCCGACGCGCCGGGTGTCCGCGTTCGGAGACTGCCGGGATTTCTCTCCTGGCAGTGCGAGGTCACGCTCGACGGCGCCGAGGCGCGATTGCTCGGCGAGCGCGAGAACCAGGGCTGGGCCGCGCTCGAACGCGCGCTGCTTCGCGCGTGGCCGATCCTCTGTTCGTACATGGTCGGCGGATGTCAGGCGGTGTTCGACATGTCGGTCACGCACAGTCAGGTGCGCGTTCAGTTCGGAGTGCCGATCGGCAAGCTGCAGCGCGTGCAGGATCACGTCATCAAGCTCGTGAACCACCTCGACGCCGCGCGCTGGACGACGGCCGAGGCGCTGTGGAAGCTCGACACCGGGCGCGCCGACGCGGCGGCGGCGGTGCACATGGCCAAGGCCGTGAGCAGCGAAGCCTACCTCGAGGCCTGCAATGCGGCTCACGAAGTGCACGCGGGGCAGGGCAGTCTCATCGAGTACGGTCTCGCGGCCCACACTCAGATGTCGCGAACGCTGTTCGCTTACCTCGGGGATCCTCGCTGGCACAAGCGGCGGATGACCGACGCGTTGTCGTGGTGAAACGCCGCGGGGCGAGGGGGGGTGGGGGGAGCGGTCGACGATCCGACTGACCAGCTGACGCAGCGTTCGTCGCTGGCTCATTCACTCGTGGGCGAGCCGGTGATCGCGTACCACACGGATCGCTGACGGCTCCCCCACCCCCCTCGCCCCGCGGCTGTCGGCGGTCAGTCAGTCGACGAAGAGCTGGCTGACGACGGTGTGGGTGCCGTCGGGGTTGCGGCGGAGGACCACGAAGGCGCCCATGGCGACGTTCAAGCCCGTCAGGTCGCTGACTACGCTGCCGTGAGTGACCAGGACCAGTGGGGGGCCGTCGTGGTGGGCGTCGATGGCTTTTTTGATTTCGGTGAGTTGGCGGCGGCGGAGGTCTTGGTTGTTGAGCGCTCCCTGGAGGACCATCCAGGGGTCGGCTTTGCCGAAAGCCAGGCGGGCGGTGTCGAGGCAGCGGCAGCGCGGGCTCGATCGCACGGCGCCGACGGTGATGCCGTGGGAGCGGAACGCTTCGCCGATGCGGCGGGCCTGGGCGCGGCCGTTTTCGTCGAGGTTGCGCTGGGTCGTGCAGTCGTCGAGCTTGGAATCGGGAGGATCGAACCCGCCGGGCGCGTAGCTGTGGCGCAGGATCACGACCGTACCCGGCGCGCGCAGCGCTTCCCAGATCGCGTCGGACGCGGCCGCGCCTGACGCGAGGGATACGCACAGCAGCAATGCCGCCACCGACACTCGCATTGCGTCGTTCCGCGTTCTAGTTTAGTCCTCTTCCCAGGAGGCTTCGAACGAGATGAAGGTCGGCGTGCAGGTAGGTCAGGTCGTCGCGCGGGGATACGACCTCCAGCGGCAGTGGCGGGAGCAGCTCGAGCAGTTCCGCGCGTGTCGCGACGCCGGGTTCGACTTCGTCTCGTGGGGACATCACTGGCTCATCGATCCGTTCCAGCACTTCCAGCCGATCCCGGTGCTCGCGCGCTTCGCGGCCGAGGCCGGCGCCATGGATCTCGTGACCGGCGTGCTGCTCACGCCACTCTTGAACCCCGTGCAGGTGGCGGAGGACGTGGCCACGCTCGACCACATCTGTGCGGGACGGCTCATCTTCGGCATCGGGCTCGGCTACCGCGCCGAGGAGTTCGAGGCGGCGGGAGGAAAGATGTCCGAGCGGGTGCCACGCTTCGAAGAGGGCCTGGCCCTCATGAAGCGTCTCTGGACCGACGACGAGGTCACGCATCACGGCCGCTTCTATCGCGTGACCGGGGCGCGGCCGACCGCGCGGACGTGTCAGCGGCCGTATCCGCGGATCTGGATCGCGGGGATGGCCGAGCCCGCCTATCGTCGGGCCGGACGCCTGGGGCATCCGTTCTACGCTCTCGGGACGCTCTCCGACGCCGAGCTGCGGCAGGCACTGGCGGTGTGGCGCGACGCGCTCGCTGAGCACGGGCACGCGGTGCCGTCAGAGATTCCCGTGCACCGCGAGTTCTACGTCGCGCCGACCCGCGAGCAGGCGCGGACGAAAGCGCGTCCCGCCGTCGAGGCCAAGTACCGCGGCTACGCCCAGCATGGCCTGCCCAGCGTCGCCGCCTCGCTCGCGACGGGCGGGGTCGACGGTCTCATGAACGATCCGTTCGTGATCGGCAGCCCGGGCGAGTGTCTCGAGAAACTCGCGCGGCTCCACGAGCTGGGCTTCACTCATCTCGCGCTGCGGCTCTTCTGGCCGGACATGACCCAGGGCGAAGCGCTCCAGATGATCGACCTCGTCGCGACCAGGCTCCTTCCCGCGCTGCGCAAGCTCTGATCCAACAGGTTATACTTTCGCGTGACGAACGTCGGCAGGGGGCGTGCGGAAGCGCCCGTGGGGCGAAGCCCCCTCCGAGAAGTGAGGTCGCCGATGAAGAAGACGATCGTGCTGCTCGCGGTGTTGGCTCTGATCCTGGCAACCGCCGCGCCGAGCGATGCCTGGCGCGGACACGGACACTTCCGTGGCGGCTGCTGCTGGGGCTGGTGGTGGCCTGGCGCCATCATCGGCGGTCTGGCCCTCGGCGCCGTCGCGGCGGCCACGGCTCCTCTCATCTACGCTCCGCCGGTCTACGCGGCGCCGCCCGTGGTCTATCAGCCTCCGCCGCCCGTGATCTATCAGCAGGCGCCGCCTCCCGCCGCGCCGGCCCCGCTGGTCCAGCGTGAGGTCGTCTACCCGCACGGCAAGTACGTGCTCTACGGCGACGGGGTGAGCCAGCCCTGGCAGTGGGTCTGGGTCGCCAGCAGCGTTCCAGCGCCCCCGCCTCCTCCGCGATATTAGGTTCGAGGCACGCCCCGGCTTTGCCGGGGCGTGCCGAGCGTGGAAGTGCGAGGTGAGCCGCGGTCGCGCGGCGAGCCGAGCCCTTCAATGATCGAAATCGGGCCTGGGGGGGCCCGCGGCTAGGCCCCCCATATCATCGATCGAGCGCGACTTCCCGGCTGACCCGCTCGAGCGAGCGGTCGAAGGCCCCGACCATCGTGTCGATGTCCTGGTCGGTCATCGCGGCGTTGAGCCAACCGATGGCCGACCCGCGGTTGTAGTCCACGCCCTCCAGCAGCATCGCCAGGTGGAGCGGGTTACCGACGGCGCCCATCCCCCGGTCGAGTCGCGCCTCGTCCATCCGGTAGTCGGTGACGCCCAGCTCCTGGGCATCGGCGCCGAGGAAGATGCGATAGACCGACGCGGCGCCGTAGACGCAGCCGTGGATGCCGCGGGTCTTCAGCACCTGGTTCATCCCCGCGCGCAGGCGATCGCCCTTGCGGTTCAGCTCGCGCTGCACGTCACCGGTCTTGAGGATCTCCAGGGCGGCCACGCCGGCGGCGGCGATCAGCGGGGTCGCGCTATAGGTCCCCTGGTCGGCCACCCGGCGCGTGCGGTCGCGCTTGGCGTCGCCCGAGAACGCGATGCCGTCCATCAGGTCGGCCCGTCCGGTGAGAGCGGCGCCCGGCAATCCGCCGGCCACGGCCTTGGCCAGGCACGTGAGGTCGGCGGTCACCCCGAAGTATTCCTGGGCGCCGCCCGGGGCCAGGCGGAAGCCGGTGACGACCTCGTCGAAGATCAGCACCACGCCGCGGGCGCGGGTCAGCTCGCGCAGCGCGACCAGGAACTTGGGATCGGTCGGCACGACCATCGAGCGCGCGGCGGCCGGCTCGAGGATGACCGCGGCGATCTCCTGCTCGTCCATCAGCTCGCGCACGTGGGCGAGATCGTTGTGGCGCGCGACCAGCGTGGAGGCCAGCGTCGCCGGCGGCACGCCCGCGGTCATCGGCAGCTCGAACGGGTCCTTCACGCCCGAGACGACCGCGTCGTGCACGCCGTGGAAGTGACCCCGGAACTTGATGATGTGACTCCGTCCCGTGGCGGCGCGCGCGACCCGGATGGCCAGCGCGGTGGTCTCGGTGCCCGTCATCGTGAACCGCACGCGCTCGGCCCCAGGCACGATCGCGCGGATCAGCTCGGCCCAGCGCAGCTCCAGCTCGTGGCAGGCGCTGTAATGGAGCCCGCGCGACGCCTGCTCGATGATCGCGCGGAGTATCGCCGGATGGTTATGGCCGAGGATCAGCGCGCCGTGGCCGCTCCAGCAGTCGAGGTAGGCGTGGCCGTCCACGTCCCACTTGCGCGGCCCGTCCGCGCGCTCGACGTAGAACGGAAACGGGCTGATGGCGCGCCCGTCGTGGGCCACCCCGCTCGGCATCGACTGCCGCGCCCGCTCGTGCAACGCCCGCGACTTCGGCCGGGTCTCCACGTACTCCTGCTCGATGGTCTTCATCGCTCACCTCGCCTGTCGGTGCGATTCACGAAGGGACTTTATCATCAGCGATCGTCGGCAATGCAAGAACGCCACTACCGCGGACCAGGATTAGCGGCCGGACCGGTCACGGTCCGGGACGATCCTGAAACGTCGGCGACCGGCGATGCGGTACGTCTCGAAGTCGTCGTGATCGATCGTGAAGATGTCCGTCAGACTCTCGCGTTCAGCTAAGTGGACGAGAGTCGCGTCGGCGAAGTCCATCGCGCGATCCCCGTACTTCGTCATGAGGACTTCGAGGGCTGGCAGCTCCGCATCGAGGATCTCCCCGATGTGGATCGCACCGGACCGAATGAAGGCCCAGAGAGCCGCCCGCTCGCGGGCGCTGTCCCCGACCAGGTGAAAGGCTTCTGTCAGCACCGCCGTCGACGTCATCAGCGGGAGACGGAGATCTTCCAGGACTTCCACGCAGGCACGGTGCCATCGATCGTCCCGGTCGACCAGGGCCACCATCGGGCCCGTATCTATCAATCCGCTAGCGGGCACGTCGTCGAGTCAGTCGTTGTCGGACGAGGGTACGGGCTTGCTCGGACCTTCCGGGTTTGCCGCCGGCGATCGTACCGATGACTTTGGCCACGGCCGCTCGGAGCCGTGCCTGCCTGGCGGCTTCGCTTTCGTCACGTTCCGCCCGCGCCGAGAGCCACTGGGCTGTGATGTCGTCCAGCAGGGCCCCCAATGACTTTCCGGAACGACGCGCCTGGTCCTCGAGCGCGATCTTGCGGTTGCGCGCCAGTCGCCAGCTATACACCTCGCTCTTGGTCATGCACTACACTGTAGTGCATGAAGCGGCTTGTCGCAAGCTCAGTGGGAGACGCGGAGGACGACTTTGCCGAAGTGCCGGCGGGCGCCCATGTGGCGGTGGGCCTCGGCGGCTTCGGCGAGGGGGAAGACGCGGTCGACGACGGGCTTGAGGCGGCCGGCCGCGATGAGGGGCATCTGGACGTCCAGCTCGTGCTTGGTGGTGCTGTTGGCGCCGAGGAGCTTCAGTTCCTTGTGGAAGACGTAGGCCACGTTCATGTTGACGTCGTAGGCCGCGGTGCCCCCGGTGGTGACCAGCCGGCCGCCGCGGGTGAGGCTGCGGATCGACTTCTCCCACACCTCGCCCCCCACGTGCTCGAAGACCACGTCGACGCCGCGCTTGCCGGTCAGCCGCATGATCTCGGCCTGGAAGTCCGTGGCCGCGTAGTTGATGGTCTCGTCGGCGCCGATGGCGCGGGCGCGCTCGAGCTTCCAGTCGGCGCTGCCGGTGGCATACACGTAGGCGCCCACGGCCTTGGCGATCTGGATCGCCGCGGTGCTCACGCCCGAGCTGGCGGCGTGGATCAGCACGGTCTCGCCGGGGCGTAGCTCGGCCTTGGTGATCAGCATGTGCCACGCGCAGCCGAACGCGGTCGGGAAGGCGGCGCCCTCCTCCCAGCTCATGGCGTCGGGCATGGCGATCAGGTTTCTGGCCGGGAGCTTCACGTACTGGGCGTAAGCGCCTGGTAAATGCGCGCCGAGGTACTTGTAGTCGCGCGCGCAGCGGTTGGGATGGCCGGCCACGCACTGCTCGCAGCGCCAGCACGGCACCACCCACCACGCGGTCACGCGCTGGCCCGGCGTGAACGACACGCCGGCGTCGGGATCGATCTCGTCGACCTCACCCGCGAAGTCCGAGCCGAGGATGTGAGGAAACGTGCGGTTCGGCTTGTAGCGGCCCTCGCGCGCCATCAGGTCGAACGCGTTCAGCGACGCCGCGTGGACCTTGACGATGGCCTCGCCGGGACCGAGCACCGGCCGCGGCAGCTCGCCGTGGCGCAACACCTCGGGGCCGCCGTACTCCGTGTAGAAGACCGCCTTCATCGAGCGACCCGTCATCGCCGCTTCTCCGAACGAAGGCGACGATTGACGAGCTCGCGAAGCGCGGATGGCGCGTCGTGGTTCATGACGGTCGCCGCGCCGAGAACTCCAGCGTGCGCCGCCCGGTGAACGCCTCGGTCGTTTCGAAGCGATGCTCGTCGCCGGCGTCGGTCGTGAAGACCCACAGCCGCAACGGCACGATGGCCTCGCCTTCCAGGTCGACGGTCACCCGTCCCTCGCGCTCGTCGACGCGCGCGATCGTCGTGCGGACCTTGCTCAGCGCGTAGTCGGCGATGAAATCATACGGTGCGGGCTCGTACCGATGCCGCGGCAGCAGCGCGGCGGCGCGGCGCAGCAGCTCGCGCCACTCGTTCTCGCCCAGATGGCGGGCGAAGTGAGAATGGGTGATGCTGCCCCCGAAGAACATCGCGTCGAGCCCGAGCCGCGTGTGGTCGGCCAGGCGCCGCGCCGAGGCCGCGATCTGATTCTCGACGTAGAGCGGTCCGATCGTGAGGCCGTTCAGCATGTCCCACTTGTACGGTCCGTAGCCGCCGGGACGGTGATAGAGGAAATGATCGGCGTCGAGGTACGCGCGCGCCGCCTCGAAGGCGGGCGGGTAGTGGTTGTAGACGGCGAAGAAGCGCTCGGCCGGCGCGGGCAGGAAGTCGAACGCGTAGTCCATCGAGCCGTAGGGCGCGGGACGCCAGTCGCGGTGCGGGGCTTCCCAGGGCTCGCCCGGCATCGTGATGTTCATCTTGTAGGTGATTCCGCGCGCGACGAGCCCGGGGATCGCGTTGGGGCTCCAGCCGTGATCGTGGTCGCTGAGAATGCGTGACGGCCGGATCGCGAGCTTGGTCAGCGTGTCGTCGATCTCGCTGAACAGCTCGCGGAACCGCGCCGGCGAGTACTCGCCGCGCTCGTCGCCGTAGAACAGGCTCGTGCTCGGGGCCAGCGTGTGGGGCGAGAACTCGGCCTGGCCCCCGGCGAAGAGCGCCGACGCCTTGGCGGCGCCGTCGGCAGTCAGCGAACGGATACAGAAGCTGAGGTTGGGCACGTGGCCGGCCTCGTTCAGCACATCGACGAAGCGGAGATCCTTGGCGTCGCGCCAGAGACCCTGGCAGTCGTCGAAGCGAAACCGTACGAACGGCGGCATGGCCTTCATCACGAACGGCTTCCGCGCCGCCCACGTGATCCCGCGCAGCCACACGTCGTCGAGACCGAAGGTGTGGCCGAAGTATTGCCGCCGCCACACCTTCGGCGAGACCAGCCACTGCACCACCTTGCCGCGTCCGAAGCGGCGCGCCACCAGCATGGGCGCGCCGTCGCCGTCCTCGAGCAGCGTGGTGGCGTCGACCGCCCGCGCCAGCGCCGTCGGCGTCGGAACCTTCAACGCCTTCTGCCGCTCGCCGTCCTGCCACCACGTGATCGGATGGCTCGAATCCGTCACGCCGAGCACCTGGGTCCCGCCGGTGACGACTTCGCCACCGCGCCCCGCCCCGGCGAGCCCGGCCGCGCTCAACCACGCCGCGCCGTACGCGGCGAGATCGGCGTCGAAGCTCACGAGGCCCATCCCCTGCTCCGCCGCGCGCAGGAGCGTTGATTGCCCGGTCGCGCCCAGACGACCGCCGAGATGTTCCTGGGCGACGAGGGCGGCGCGACAGCCCGCGAACGTTGCGTCGGTGAGCGACCCCGTCGCCAGATCGGCAACGCGGAACGGGATCCCGAAGTGAGCGAGCGCGCCGAACGTGGTCTCGAACAGCAGCGGAAATTCCGGCTGGCTCGAATCCACAACCACGACGACGGCGAGGTTGCCGCGCGACTGACGATACGCATCGAGCGAAAGCGCGATCGGCACGCGGGCCATCCTACAACAGCCCGCGCGGTCTCGAACTGCGGATGCTTACGGCGTCAACCGCGCGATCGTGTCCGCTTCGTGCCAGGAAGCACGGGCCTCAGTGGCCGGCGATGCCGGGGACCGACATCACGAGGTGGAGGTAGCCGCCCAGCTCGTTGATGCGGCGGGCGTCGCGGGCGACGAACGCGCGGCGCTCGTCCTCGGTGAGATCGACGTCGGCCAGCGCGGCCAAGGGCTCGCTCAGGAATTGGGCGCGATACGCGGAATCCTTCTTGAGGCGATAGAGCAGACTGTTGACGGCGTAGCGGCTCACGCGAGCCGCCACTCGACCGCGGTGAGGTTGATGCGGGCCAGCTCCCCGAAGTAGCGCAGCTCCGCGCGCGCCGGAGCCACCGCCCCCGCGACCACGATCCAGTTGAGCAGCTCGTGCTCGCCGGCCTTGTGCAGCTCGTCGGCGGTCAGCGCGGCGAGCGGCTCGTGCTCGCCCTCGCCGAGCCAGTGCAGAACCTTGCGGTCGAAGACGGTGTCGGTCTCGCCCACCCGCGAGAGCGCCAGCTCGGGAAAGTGCGAGAGCCCACCGGTGCCGATGATCGCCACGTTCCACGGACTGGCCGCGACCACCTTCGCGAGGTGACGGCCGAGCGCGAAACAGCGCGCCGCCGTCGGCTGCGGGGCCACGAAACAGTTGACCCAGATGGGCACCAGCGGCGGAATCGCTCGCTCGCCGTACATGGTGTTGGCCGGGCTCAGGAACGCGTGGTCGAGCGGGGCCTCCCACGAGAACGCGAGGTCGAAGTTGTCGGCGAGTCCCCGCTCGAGGATCGTGTTGGCGAGCGCTTCATGCAGCGGGTAGCGCGCGGGCATACCCTCGAGGACCTTGTCGAAGGCCTCGGCCTCTTCCTGGACCATCCGGTCCACGTGGGTCCCGATGCGCACGCAGAACGCGGGCACCGCGTTGAACGAGAACGCGTTGAGATGGTCGTCGGCCACGATGATCAGCGCGTCGGGCCGCTGCGCGACGCACCGGTCGCCCATCGCGCGGATCTCGCGCATGACCTCTTCGACCATCCGGCGCCCGACCGCGCCGCACGCGTGATCGTAGTAGTCGGGATCGAGCACGTGAGACATCGCGCCGGCGAACACGATCCTGCCCATGCCAACCCTCCTGGCGCGCGATTGTGGCACAATCCGCAGCCATGGGGGTATGAGCCGCAGGCCGTCGCGGGGGAGGGGCCCCGCCGGCCGAGGCGAACCTGAAATGACCTTGGACACCACCGCGATCCGTGCGCTGACGTTCGACGTGTTCGGGACTGTCGTGGACTGGCGCAGCAGTCTGATCCGCGAGGGCGAGGCCGTCGGCCGCAAGAAAGGGCTCAGCGTCGACTGGCCGGCCTTCGCCGACGCCTGGCGCGGACTCTATCAGCCGAATCTCACGAAGGTCCGCAACGGCGAGATGGCGTGGACCAAGCTCGACGAGCTGCACCGCATGGCCCTCGATCATCTGATCGTCGAGTTCAAGATCGCCGGGCTCAGCGAGGAGGAGATCGACCACTTCAACCGGGCCTGGCATCGCCTCGACCCCTGGCCCGACTCGGTGCCCGGGCTCACGCGTCTCAAGCGGAAGTACGTGCTGGCCACGCTGTCCAACGGCAACGTGGCGCTGATCGTGAACATGGCCAAGTACGGCGGCTTGCCGTGGGACGCGGTGCTCGGCGCCGAGGTCGCGCGTCACTACAAGCCCCAGCCCGAGTGCTATCTCACCACCGCCGCCCTGCTCGGACTCCGCCCGGACCAATGCCTGATGGTCGCCGCCCACAACGGAGACCTCGCCGCCGCCAGCTCGGTCGGCCTGAAGACCGCGTTCGTCCCGCGCCCCAACGAGCACGGCCCCGGCAAAGGCCGCGACGTCACCCCCGCCCGGCAGTGGGACGTGATCGTCAAAGACTTCGAGGACCTCGCGACCCAGCTGGGCTGTTGACCGCAATCACCCAACGCTTACCGCGGTAGGGCGAGCGGGGGTGGGGGGCCGGTCGCCGATCCGACTGACCGGCAGAGCCTTGGTGTGCGCCCCAGCTTCATGTACCGTTCGATGGCCGTTCACGCGTACACCACGGATCGCTGACCGGCCCCCCACCCTCGCTCGCCCCACCGCGCCTCACGGAACGCGGCCAGGTGTACGCGCATCCTCGCTGGTCCGTTCCACTCGGTTGTTCGGCGTCTCAATCATTCGGGCGCTGGCTGAACGAATCCGAGGACGTAGCCGTCCGGGTCACGGACGTAGAATTCGGCGCCGTAGGGCATTTGGCGCAGCGGTACCGCAAACGGAACAGCCGCAGCTATGAAGGTCGCCGAAAGCGTCTCCACGTTTTGAACGACGATGCAGGCGTCGATGAACTCGTCGCGAGCAAAAGCGGCTTGATCGCGTGGTGTAGGACGGGCGCACTGGAGATGAATATGGCAGCCGTCCCGGCTGACACTGGCGTAAAACTCCTCGTAGCAGAAATCGAGATCGAAGCCGAGTTGATCGCGATAAAAGACGAGCGAGCGCTGCAAATCGGGCACTCGGAAAACCGGCGCGATGTAGGTGAGTCTTCCGTGAGCGTCATTCATCGTGGACCTCCGGAAATAAACGTCCTCTCCCTCAGCTCAGCGTTGGAGCTATGAGCCGCCGTCAGTCTGTACTCGTCAACCTATCCGGTCGGCCTCCCAGAAATGGCCGCCGGCGATCGGTCCTCAGCACGCACAATCGGTCGTACTGATCAGCGATCAGGGCCCCCCTCAGCCACGGTCGCCGCGGTGGGCTGCATCGTCGCCAACTGTATACTCCACGCAATGACCCGGGCGCTGGACGCTGCCATCGCGAAACTCACAACGCTACCGGCTGAGGATCAGGACCGGATCGCCCGATGGCTACTCGATGAGCTTCGCGACGATGAACACTGGACTCGGCAGTTCGCGAGCTCACAGGACGCTGTGGGTCAGCTCGCGGCCGAGGCCCAGGCTGACCGAGCCGCCGGCGGAACTACGGAACTCGATCCCGACAAGCGGTGAAAACCTGCGCGACGCGCGCTCCTAGGCGGCGTACCGCGAGCTCCCGATACCCGGATGCGGGCCAGCGGACCGGTCGAGCGTGATGTTCGACGGCCCTACCGGCGGCCCAGCTTCTCTTTGACCCATTCGTGGATCAACGCGGCCTCGTCGACGCCACGATGCGCCGCGGCGTCGCGGATGGCCTGGTGCTCATCGTCACTCAGTAGGACGCCGACAACGTGGGCCCGTTGGAAAACCGGTTCTGGTACTTCCTCTAGTTCGTTCTCGAAATCGGTCACATCGTGGCGCTGCCAGAAGGCCGCCAGTTTCTGGATGGAGTCGGTCGTCGGTAGTTTCGTCATCAACGTCGTCTCTTCCACGCGGCGTAGCGCCGCCGCTCCTTGGCAGTCATGTCACGTGCGGTGACCGGGTATCCTCTACCGCCGGGGAACTCGATCACCACACAGAAGAGTGCGCGCCCCGCGTCGGTCTCGCCGAGCACGTAGTACACCGGATTCGGTCCGGTTGCCTTGGCGCGCAGGGTCAGCGGCGCGCCGAAACACACTTGCTCGAACTCCTCGGGCCTGACGCCGTGCTGGCCGATGTGGTCGACACGTTCTTCAGGCCACAAGACTTCGGAGATCGGCACACCATCATTCTACGTCCGGCGGCCGGCCCATTCTGTCCGGCGAACGCTGCCGTTCACCTGCGACGGCCCGAGTGACCGAAGGGAGCGAGGGGGTGCCAGGTGGAACGGCCTGCGCGGCCGCGCGTCGCTCCATCCTCGCACGAAGGAAGTCAGCGTAATCCGCAAGCGACGTGAGCTGAACTTTGAAGCGAGCCGCAAGATCCGGGATGTTCGATTTGTGGAGGGAGTTCCATCCGAAGCCGTCGTATCCGAGTTCCGCAAAGGCATTGACAGCGAGGGTCGTGCACCATGCCTGGATGTCCGCGACCAAGGCCTCCAGGTCCTGGCAGGTGAGACCCCGAGAGGTGAGCTGCCCATGAAACATCTTGTTCCTATGGTCGATCGCCTCGTCCAGCCGCGGCTTGAGACGGGCGTAATCCTGACCTACGAGCGCTTCGACCGACCGCGGATAGAGGGCATCGAAGCCAGCGAGAAAGCTCTCAAAATAGACACGGTGACTGGCTGCAAGGGTGTTACGCAGCCTGGCAAAGTCCGACGGCCCGAAAGCTGGGAACTGGTAGACCAGGTGCGTGAAGAGCTTCCGGATCTGCCGCTCCGCCTTGATGACGGACAGTGCGAAGGCGTCCACGCCTCGAGTCTCGGCACTCGAGCTGAGGATCAAGTAAACCGTCGCGAACTCGCTTGCCACATTCACCATGTGTCTGCCGAACGTATCAAGTTTCAGCTGCGTAGTCCCGAGCGGAGCGAGGGCCACGTCTGCCGCAAACCGTTGTTGGGCAGCTCTAGCGCTCCTCCGGTTCGCCGGCCGCACGCCATGCTTCGAAGTCGCGAACTCGGAGCTCAAACGTTCGCTTAAACGCTTCAGGGTCAAAGTACTCCAGGATCATCTCGTTCGACCTGAAGAAGAAGCCGATCAACTCTAACCAGGGCCGGAGTTCAATATCCCCGTCGATCCGAAACAGCTTTTGCTTCTGGCATCTCGTTACGTCTGGAAGGTGCGTATCAACACGCGACGCATACTCGCCGCATGGATACACCTTGACAGCGCCATCAAGATGCCGAAGCTGCCTCAGTCTGACGTCACGTTCGCTGTGAATATAGCGATTCAATACGAAGGGGCCGAAAACGTAGTCTGGTTCCGAAACCTCCTCAACCTGAAACGTCTTGATTCCATCCCGGTGAGTCCAGAGAAAGTCCGTAAACCGCAGCTTGTTCGACAGCCCGAACAGCGAGTGTTGATTGCGGCCGACCACAGTGAGCCCCACCGCGTTGGGATCGTCAAGCGCAGCTGCGTCCCAGGGAGGGCCGTACCAGGCATCCAGTTCCATCATGCGCTCGTAGAACTCGCGTGGGATCAGGCGCGAATGGTCTAGTGCGACCCTGCACGTGTTCCCGTTTGAGGAAGCGACATAGTTCGCGAGCCGCCCAAGAAAGTCGAAATTGGGGCCAGCGGTAAAGTTCTTTCGCAGAAACTGATGGTAGTACAGGGCGTGCTCTTTGTAGAGGATCGTGCCGTCGGTGAGCTTGAATCGATCGTCGAGGATCAAGAGGTCGTCGTCATCTAGCAGGGGTGCGAGCTCCGGATACGTCTTCAACACCTCTCCGTTAGCCGGTTTAAGTCGAACAACCTCTCTGAAGTCGCGTCCCAGCAGTGCAATCCGCCATTCAACGATTGTCGGAGCAAGGCGCGCAACCGCGTCATTTCGATCCGTGAGCGGCATCACCGGCGTCTCAAGACGTCTGAAGCCTTCCGTAATACACCGCGCTAGCTCACATATTTCCTGATCGGATACCGCACTAAGAAGACTACGCGCCTCCTGCTCGAGCGTCTGAAACGGCTTTGAGATCGGGTGGCGCTTGCCCGCCGAATAGTTACGCAGAAAGAGCGGCGAGACGTCATGTCGGTGTGCCATCGCCTTTAGCTCGGCGAGCAGCTTGGTGTCGAGCGGAAGGTCTTCGGGACGCATGGATCTCAGTCTGCCCAACTAGAATTCGAGAGCGGGATACGCAGACCTGCGTTACACCGCAGCAGCCCGATGGTGTCCCGGCCCGATTCGCGTCCCGCGATTGCTCGGTTCTCTTGCCGTTTCCGCAATTTGTTCTCCGGTGCCTCTCCCTCGGCTCAGCGTTGGGGCTACGGGCCGCCGTCAGTCTATACCCGTCAGCCTATCCGGTCGGCCCCGTCCGGCAATGGCCGCCGGCGATCGGTCCTCAGCACCCACAAACGGTCGTACTGATCAGCGATCAGGGCCGCGCTCAGCCACGGCCGCCGCGGTGGGGCGAGCGGGGGTGGGGGCCGGTCAGCGATCCGTGGTGTACGCGTCAACGGCTCTCCCACGGTTCACGAAGCGAGCGCGCACTCCGTCGCCCTGCCGGTCAGTCGGATCGTCGACCGGCCCCCACCCCCGCTCGCCCCACCGCGCCTCGCGCAACGATCGGTAGCCAACGCAAGCGCTCCCGTCGGAAAGAAACTCGGCGAGCTTCGCGCCGCCGACAACGCCTCATCTGGCCATCCAGCTTGGCTGCTGAACGAGTCCCAGCCCGGACCACCGCGGCCCGCGGGTGCGGGCTCAGCCGCGGCGGAGGATCCTCGCGGCTTCCGCGATGACGCCCAGCTTGGCCTCGGCCACGCGGGGTGAGGCCACGGGGTTGTCGGCGAAGGTGGCGAAGCCGCAATCGGGCGTGAGCAGGACGCGCTCGGCGCCGAACACCTCCACCGCGCGCCGGCCGCGCGCGACGACCTCGTCGACGGACTCCACGCGCTCGTGCTTCTGGTTCACCACGCCGACTCCGATCCGCATCGCGTTGGGGAGCTCGCGCAACACGTCCAGCTCTCCCGCGCGCGGGGTGGCGAGCTCCAGGAAGAGCGTGCCGACGGGAAGGCTCGCGAGCAGCGGGAGCAGCGGGCGATAGTCGCCGGCGAGGGCGGCGCGCTCGTCGCGCGTCCAGTTGCCGCGGCACACGTGGACGCCGAGCCGCTCGCGCGGCAGGTCCGCGAGCGTCAGCTCGAGCAGCTCGCGCGCGAAGGCCAGCTCCTCGGCCGCGCCGCGCTTCTCGCCGAGCGCCCCGCACATGAAGCTGCGGGTATTGTGCCCCCCCGAGAACACCACCTCGCTGAGCACCGGCTCGTCGAGCTGGACCAGCGGCGCCCCCTCGGCCAGCAGGAAGGCCAGCTCCTCGCGCAGCACCCGTACCACGTCCTCCGCCAGGTGCTCGCGCGAGCGATACGCGCGATCGGAAATGCACTCCATCCACATCGTGCGGGTGAGCAGGTACGGGCCGGGGATCGCGACCTTCACGGGCCGGTCGGTCAGCGTGCGCGCGAACGCCAGCTCGTGGACGGCGAGCGGTCGGCTCCGTCCGAGCGGGCCGAACACCGCCGGGTGCCGGACCTCGGACGCCGGCACGTCGAGCGAGCGCAGCTCGGCCGCGAACTCCTCCGGATCGTCGACCAGCGGAAGCAAATCGGTGAGCGGGATCAGCTGACAGTTGTCGAGCAGCCCGCCCACGAAACTCGCGTAGTTGTCGCGCCGCTGCTCGCCGTCGGTGACGACGTCGACGCCCGCCCGCACCTGCGCGTCCACCGCCAGCCGCACCGCGTCCTGCGCCGTGGCCTCGAACTCCCGATCATCGAGCCGCCCCTCGACATGCTCATGGATCGCCTGAAGCATCCACCGCGGCCGCGGCCAACTCCCGATCCCCATCACGGCGAGCGCCGGAATGCCCACCGCCGGACCCGGCCGCGGCAGCGCGGCAGGAATCACGACGTCAACGACGCGCGAAGCGGCGACCGCCGCGGACCGCCGCGAGGTCTCACCCACCCGCCGCTCAGCCAGCGCCCCCTTGCACACGAGAAAACTCCGCTCCCGCCCCCGCTTCGTCCACGACACCAATTCATTCCCAGTCATCCGACACCACGCCGGAAAATCCTCCTCGACAGAAATCTCCGTCGACCGAAACTCCAACACCTGTCCGCGCTCCAACGGATCCATATGCTGCCGAATCAACAACAGCAACCCATTCCCACAATCCAGATCCCCCCCATCAAAACCCGCATCCGCCTCGAGAAGATGTCGCTCAACCGCTTCCATCACACCCACCCCATCCGGATGTCCATATTTCCAGTCGCATCACACCGTCGCATTCGCGATGTACACATTTCCAGTTCCATCACCGCATCGCATTCACATGCCCCAACTCGTCGTACGCCCGCCCGGCGGAGCGCAGGAGTGGCCCACCCGCGAGGCGAAGTGGGACCCCTTCGTCCGGTCGCAGTGCGAAGCACTGCGCTCCGGCGAACGGGTGACGCAGCCTCGCGAGTGGGCCACTCCTGCGCTCCGCCGCCCCGCGCGTTCTCATCCGCGACAATCCACGGCGCCCGCGGTGGGGCGAGCGGGGGCGTGGGGGGCCGGTCAGCGATCCGTGTCGTGCGCACAAGCGGCCCTCCAACGGCCACGAAGCGAGCGCGCCACACGGTCGCCCTGCCGGTCAGTCGGATCGTCGAC
>DATHGT010000197.1:0-69378 GCA_035317605.1 Candidatus Acidiferrum sp.
CCCCCTGCTGGAGCGCTCCCTCCCACTGCCCGGCCTTGATCGCCGGCTCCCACGCCGAGCGCAGATACTGCTCGAAGCTCGCCCACGGCAGCGGGCCCTTGCCCTCCTCGGAGCCGAGCACCGTGCGTCCCAGCGCCAGCAGCACGTCGCCCATCGGACGCGAATCGCGGATCGGCGACATGGTCGGCTGCATGAGCCCGAGCACGCCCTCGCGCGGCGAATAATCGCCCCAGCCCTCGAGCCAGTGGACGTCGGGCAGGACCACGTGCGCGAGCCTCGAGGTCTCGTCGCCTTGATTCGCGAAGCTGACCACGAACGGGACCTTGGCCAGCGCCTCCGCGAATTTGAGGCCGCCCGGCAGCGTGAACGCGGGATTGACGCCCGGCCCGATCAGCAGCACCTCGATCTCGCCCTTCGCCATGGCCTGGGTGAGCGCGGCGACCTCGGCGTACGGCGTCACCTTCCCGTACGCGGAGTCCGGACCGAAGCGCACGGTCTTGCCGACGTTGCCGGCCGCCGCGTTGAGCAGATTGATGGCGGCGAGCGTCTGGACCGCGTGGGACCCGGCGGCGGCGACACCGCCGCCCACCGCGAGGCCCGGCTTGGCGCTCCCGAAGACGTGGGCGATGTGCTTGATGGTTTCCGACGCCACGCCGCTATCGGTTGCCACCTTGGCGACGTCGACGCCGGCCACCGCTTCGCCGAAGCGCTTGTCGACCATGCCCTCGTCGACCATCACCTTCAGCACCGCGAGGGCCAGCGCGCCCTCGGTCCCCGGCGCGTTGCGGATCCACTCGTCGGCGTTCGACCCGGTGATCGACTGTCGGGGCTCGACGTGGATGAACGTGCCCGCGCGCCCGGCGCGGAACCCGTGCATCTGGCCGAAGCCGCGGGCGTGGGCGACGTTCGACAGCCAGGTCTCGAGGAAGTCGGCGCCGAACGACAGCACGACCTCGGCCTCCTCGAACGCGTGGTACGGGATCGCGTCGCGGCCGAACACGAGCCGGTTGGCGGCCCGCATCCACTCGTAGCCGAAGGGCTCGAGGGTCACGCGGCCGCGCGCGCCCAGGGCCTCTCCGAACCGGTCCATCACCACGCCGAGGCTCCCGTTCTCCAGCTGCGACACGAGCACGATGCCCTTGCCCTTGCCGGCGCTCCGCGCGGCGGCGAGCTTGTCGGCGGCGAGCTTGAGCGCGTCGTCCCAGCTCACGGGCTTGAGCGCCCCGCCCTCGCGGCGCTGGGGGCTCGTGAAGCGATCGGGATGGTAGAGGCCCTGGAGGGCGGCCTGACCGCGGATGCAGAGCGCGCCGTGATTGACGGGATGGTCGGGGTTCCCCTCGAGCTTGACCACGCGGCCGTCGCGGTTGCGCGCGATGACCCCGCACCCGGCCGGACACTCGCGGCACACGGTCGAGAACCACGACGCGACGCCCGAGACCATCTGCTCGTTGGGCACGACCAGCGGGAGCAGCTTTTCCGTGGCCTGCTGACAGCCGGCCGCGGCCGCGCTCGCCCCCGTCGTCGCCACGATCTTGAAGAAGTCTCGCCGGTTCATGGGCTCCGTTCGTCCCTCAGTGGTGACAGGTGACGCAGTCGAGCGGCGCCTTGGCGCCGCGCTTGGCGTTCTGGTCGCGATGGCAGTCGATGCACCAGCCCATCGTGAGCGGCGGCTGGGCCGGGCGAAGCCCGACGAGATTGAGCAGATCGTTGGACAGCCGCTGACCCGTGCGCACGGCGGCGTACGTGGTCATGGTCTCCACCGGGCCGTGGCACGTCTGGCACTTCAGCTGCGCGCGCAGGTGGGCCTTATGCGGGAAGTAGACGAACTCCGGCAGCACGTTGACCCGTTGCCAGGGAATCGGCTGGCTCTTGGCCGCGTACTCCGCGAGCTTCTTGATCTCCGGCTTGTCGGCCGCGGTGATCTTGTGACAGCCCATGCAGCGGGTCACCGACGGCACGCCGGCGAACTCCGAGCGCCGCGCGTCGGTGTGGCAGTACTGGCAGTCGATCTTGTAGGTCTGCACGTGGACGTTGTGGGGGAATGCGATCGGCTGCAGGGACGGCTCGGCCACCGCGGGACGGCGGCTCCACGACGAGAGCCCGAGAAAAACGAGGACGGCGAGGAGCACGGCCCCGAGCACACCCACCCCCGCCTTCGCCGTCACGAGTCGAGATCCCTCCGGAACGTGTTGCGACCGATTCGAAGCTCGTGAACTCTATCACTTGCTTCCGAAACAAGTCAACACGGAGCGAGCTTCGGCGCTCACGCGTGAGCGCCGCGGGCGCTCAACTCGCGAGCGCGTCGGCGGCGGCTTTCACGGTCTCGTCGACGTCGGCCTCCGTGTGCGCGAGCGACACGAAGGCGGCCTCGAACTGCGACGGCGCCACGTACACGCCCCGCTCGCACAACGCGTGGAAGAACTTCGCGTAGCGTGCCGTGTCCGCGCGCTTGGCGCTCGCGTAGTCGGTGACCGGACCGTCGCAGAAGAAGCCGGTCAGCATCGAGCCCACGCGGTTCACGGTGAGCGGGATGGACGCCCGGCGCGCGCCGTCCACGAGTCCGCGGGCGAGGCGATCGCCGAGCGCTTCGAGCCGCTCGTAGACGCCGGCGGTACCGAGAGCGCGGACGGTGGCCAGGCCCGCGGCCACGGCGAGCGGATTGCCTGACAGCGTTCCGGCCTGATACACGCCTCCGAGCGGCGCGACGTGATTCATGAGATCCGCCCGCCCACCGTAGGCGCCGACGGGCAGACCGCCGCCGATGATCTTGCCCAGACACGTGAGATCGGGCCGGATGCCGTAGAGCGCCTGGGCGCCGCCGCGGTCGACGCGAAATCCCGTGATGACCTCGTCGAAGATCAGGACGGCGCCGTGACGGGTGGTGAGGTCGCGCAGCCCTTCGAGAAAGCCCGGCCCCGGCGGGATGACACCCATGTTGCCGGCGACCGGCTCCACGATCACCGCCGCGATCTCTCGCCCACGCGCGTCGAAGATCGCGCGCACCGCCGCGATGTCGTTGAACGGCACCGTCAGCGTGAGCGCGGCGAGCGCCGCGGGGACGCCGTGACTGTCGGGGATCCCGAACGTCGCGCCGCCCGAGCCCGCCTTGACGAGCAGACTGTCGGCGTGGCCGTGATACCCGCCCTCGAACTTGACGATCACGTCGCGGCCGGTCGCTCCGCGGGCCACGCGGATCGCGCTCATCGCCGCTTCGGTGCCCGAGCTGACCAGTCGCATCATCTCGATCGACGGGTACGCCCGCGTGATCGCCTGGGCCAGCTCGACCTCGCCCGCGGTGGGCGCGCCGTAGCTGGTGCCGCGCGCGGCGGCGGCGGCCACGGCCTCGACGACGGCCGGCGCCGCGTGGCCCAGGATCAGCGGTCCCCACGATCCCACGTAATCGATGTAGACGCGCCCGTCGACGTCCCAGAGGCGGGCGCCTTCGGCGCGCGCGACGAAGAACGGCTGCCCGCCTACCCCCCGGAAGGCCCGCACGGGACTGTTGACGCCGCCGGGGATGATGCGCTGGGCCGCCGTGAAGAGCTTCGCCGATTCGCTCACCGCTCGGTCTCCACGAACTCGTTGTGGTCGGCGCTCCAGCGGAACGCCTTGGTCGCCTCGGCCTGGCCGGAGACGACCGACGTCACCACGTAGACCGGATCCAGGTATCCGCTCATGAGCGCCTGCTTCTTGTCGGTCGGCGAGAAGTAGGCGCCGACGTCGATGTGGGAATGATAGATGACGGCCATGGAGTACCCCTGCAGCTCGAGCTGGGCGATGCGCTTGAGGTCGTCCGCGTGAATGTAGTACGCGGTCCGCGAGTCGCGCGGATAGCGCTGGGGATCTTCCTTGTGCTTGGCGTCCTGATCGTTGCGACAGGGCAACACCAGCCGCTCGGTGCCGCGGACGAAGACGAGCCCGCAGGACTCCGCGGGGTATTCATCGACGGCCTGCTTGCGGATCGCCTCCAGCTCGGACGGGGTGAGGATCATCCGGCTCGCCTGAAACTGCCGCCGGCGAGGGCGGGGATGATCGTGACCTCGTCGCCGTCCTTGAGCGGAGTGGCGAGACCCGACAGGGCCTCGATCTCCTCGTTGTTGACGTAGATGTTGACGTGGCGGTGCACTTCCCCGCCCTCGCCCCGCACCAGGCCCCGGAGCGAGGCGTACTCGCCCTCCAGCTCGTCGAGCAGCCCGGCGATCGTGGGGGCATGACCCTCCACGCGATCACGATTGTTGGTGGCCCGCCGGAACGGCGTCGGGATGTAGACGGTCACGGACATGACGTCCTCCTAACCCAGGCTCAAGTAGCGCTCGCCGGTGTCGGGCAACACCGTGAGCACGAGCTGCGAAGGGGTGAGGGTGGCGGCCACCGCGCACGCCGCGAAGACGGCGGCGCCGGCCGAGATGCCCACCAGCAAGCCTTCCTCGCGCGCCAGGCGGCGCGACCAGACGATGGCGTCCTCGTCCCTCACCGTGATGATCTCATCGATGATGTCGCGGTTCAGCACGCCGGGCACGAACGAGGCGCCGATGCCCTGGATGGCGTGGGGCCGTGCCCGTCCCCCCGAGAGCACCGGCGAGCGCGCGGGCTCCACGGCCACGACTCGCAGACCCGCGATCTTCTCCTTGAGGACCTCGCCCACGCCGGTCAGCGTGCCGCCCGTGCCCACCCCCGCCACGAACGCGTCGAGCTTCTGGCCGCCGAGAGCTTCCAGGATCTCGAGCGCGGTGCCGCGCCGGTGCGCCTCGGGGTTGGCGGGGTTCTGGAACTGCTGCGGCATCACGTAGTCCGGATGCTCGCGGACCAATTCTTGGGCGGCGAAGACGGCGCCGGTCATGCCCTCGATGGCCGGGGTGAGATGGATCTCGGCGCCGAGCCGGGCCAGCAAGCGCTGGCGCTCCACGCTCATGTCGTCGGGCATGGTGAGGATGAGGCGATAGCCTTTGACGGCGGCCGCGATGGCCAGACCGATCCCGGTGTTGCCGCTGGTCGGCTCCACCAGCGTGCCGCCGGGACGCAGGAGCCCTTGACGCTCGGCGTCCTCCACCATCGAGAGCGCGATACGGTCCTTCACGCTGCCGCCCGGGTTCAGCGATTCGACCTTGGCGACGACCACCGCGCCCTCGGGCTTGGGCAGTCGGTTGAGACGGACGAGGGGCGTGTGACCGATGAGCTCCAGCACGCTGCGCGCGATCCGAAGCTCGGCCATCAGATGTAGTACATCGAGCGGACGGCGGCGCGCCGCTCGCGCGCGCGAGAGGCCAGCTCGCCGAAGGTGAGGCCGTCGACCACCTTCGACACCGCCTCGCCGATTTCCGTCCACAGCTCGATCAGGTCGTACCCGTTGCCGCGCCTGCCCATGACTTCGAAGGGCGCGTGCTCGCCTTCCACCGCGCGCAGCACCGCCCCCACCGTGATCTCCTCGGGCGGGCGGGTCAGGTGATAGCCGCCCGACGAGCCGCGCTTGGAGGTGAGGAGGCCCGACCGCTTCAGCGCGAGCAGGACCTGCTCGAGATAACGCTGCGGAATCGCCTGGCGGGCGGCGATGTCCTGGATGGGGATCAGCTCGGCCCGCTGGTGCATGGCCAGGTCCAGCACCGCCTTGATCGCGTATTCGGCCTTGGCCGAGACCCGCATGGCGCCGCGTCCGGCTCAGGCCTCGCCGCCGTGCTCGAGCACGCGCGCGGCGTCCTTGGCGAAGTAGGTGATCACGATGTCGGCGCCGGCGCGACGGATCGAGGTCAGGGCCTCCATCATCGCCCGCTTCTCGTCGAGCCAGCCGAGCTGGCCGGCGGCCTTGATCATCGCGTACTCGCCGGAGACCGAGTAGGCGGCCAGCGGCAGGCCGAAGTCCGCCTTGGCCCGCGAGATGATGTCGAGATACGGCAAGGCCGGCTTCACCATGATGATGTCCGCGCCCTCGTCGACGTCCAGCGCGATCTCGCGCATGGCCTCGATGCCGTTGGCCGGATCCATCTGATACCCGCGGCGGTCGCCGAACTGCGGCGCCGAGCCGGCCGCCTCGCGGAACGGTCCGTAGAAGGCCGAGGCGTACTTCGCCGAATACGCCATGATCGGGGTGTCGATGTAGCTCGCCTCGTCCAGGGCCTCGCGGATGGCGGCGACCCGACCGTCCATCATGTCCGACGGGGCCACCACGTCGGCGCCGGCCTCGGCGTGGGACACCGCCGTCCGCGCCAGCAGCTCCAGGGTGGGATCGTTGCGCACGGTGCCGTCCTCGACGATCCCGCAGTGCCCGTGGCTGGTGTACTCGCACAGGCACACATCGGTGATCACCAGCAGGTCGGGGACCCTGTCCTTCACCGCCCGCACCGCCTGCTGGATGATGCCGTCCTCCGCGTACGCCTCGGACGCGCGCGCGTCCTTCTCGGCGGGCACGCCGAAGAGCAGGATCGCGGGGATGCCCATGCCGGCCGCGTCCTTGGCTTCCTTCAGCAGCTCGTCGATGGACACCCGGAACTGGCCGGGCATGGCCGAGATCGGCTCGCGCACGGAGCGCCCGTGAGTCACGAAGAGCGGATAGACGAAGTCGTCGACGCTGAGCGTTGTCTCGCGCACCATCCGCCGCAAGAGCGGCTTCTCACGCAACCGTCGGGGACGAAACACCATGTGCGCCATGCTGAGCTCCTTTCACGTGCGCGACGGCGCGCCGGCTCGGGCTCCGAAATGCCGGGCCAGCGCCCTCGCGAGCGCGGGGATCGTGTAGTCGGATGGCATCACGGTCGTGGTCAAGCCGTGCTCGGCGGCGGTGGCCGCGGTGATCGGGCCGATCGAGGCCACGGTCACACCCGCGAACCAGGCCCGTCGCTCGTCGTCGGTGAAGAGTCGGGCGAAGTTGCGCGCGGTCGACGAGCTCGTAAAGGTCAGGGCGTCGACCTCGTGGGCGGCCAGGGCGGCCCGGAGCACGCCGGACACCTCGCCGGGCGGACGCGTGCGATAAGCCGCGATCTCGGTGACCTCGGCGCCGAGCCGTCGCAGCTCGGTGACGAGCACGTCGCGGGTCTCGGCGGCGCGGGGCAGCAGGATCCGATCCCCGATGGCCACGAGGCCGCGCAGCCGCTCGACGAGGCCCTCGGCGCGATACTCGCCCGGCACGACGTCGGCGCGAACGCCGCGCGCCTCGAGGGCCGCCGCGGTGGCCGGGCCGATGGCCGCCATTCGGATACCACCGAAGGTCGACCATCCGCGGCCGACAGCACGCAGGCGTTCGTCGACCATGAGGACGCCGTTGACGCTCGTGAACGCGACCCAGGTGAAGCGAGAGGCGTCGGCGAGGGCCGCGTCGAGCGGCGCCCAGCTCTCCGGCGGCTCGATGACGATGGTGGGCGCTTCGATCACGCGCGCGCCGTCGCTCTCGAGCAGCGCGGTGAACGCGCCGGCCTGCTCGGCAGCGCGCGTGACCACGATGGTCCGGCCGTCGAGCGGACGGGGCGCGCTCATGGCGACCATCGCGTTGGTTGGAGCGGAGTGAGCGCCTCCGCGCCGCGCTCCAGCAGTAGCTCCGCGAGCCCGCGCCCGATCGCCTCGGCGTCGCCGGGCGCTCCCCCCGCGTCGGCGCGCAGCACCTGGCGGCCGTCCTCGCTCGCCACGAGGGCGCTCATGAAGAGCCGCGGACGCTCCACGAGCCCCACCAGGGTGGCGTGAGCGGCCATCGGGGTGTGGCACGAGGCCCCGAGCCGTCTCAGATAGGCGCGCTCCGCCCGCGCGCACGTCTCGGTGAGCGGATCGTTCAAGCCGGCCACGAGGTCGCGGATCGCTCCGTCGCCGTCGCGGATCTCGAGGGCGAGGATCCCCTGCCCCACGGCCGGCACGAACGTCTCCACGTCGAGCCGGCACACGTGAGGGGGATCCAGCGCGAGGCGGCGGAGACCGGCCGCCGCCAGCACCACCGCGTCGCACTCGCGGGAGGCCAGCTTGGCGAGCCGGGTGTCGACGTTACCCCGGAGCGGGACCACCGAAAGATCGGACCGCGCGGCGAGCAGCAGCGCCCGGCGGCGGAGACTGGAGGTTCCGATCACGGCGCCGGCGGGCAGCTCGTCGAGGCCGGCCGCGGTGCGCGTGACGAGCACGTCGCACGGGTCTTCGCGCGGCGGAAACGCGGCCAGCGCGAGACCGTCGGGCGTGTCGGCCGGCAAGTCCTTGAGGCTGTGCACCGCGAGGTCCACGCGCCGGGCCAGCAACGCCTTCTCGATCTCCCGCACGAAGAGCCCCTTGCCCCCGACGTCCGCGAGCCGCGCGTCCTGGCGCCGGTCGCCTTCGGTGCGCATCGACACGATCTCGACCCGCGCCCCCACCTCGCGCAGCGCGGCGGCCACGGAGCCGGCCTGGGCCAGGGCGAGCGCGCTGCCCCGCGTGCCGATCCGGACCTTCATCGCGACGGGCGCAGGCCGAACAGCTCGTGCACCAGCTCGGTCCAGGAGCGTCCGGCGCCGGCGCGCGAGGACTGGCGCAGCTTGGTGATCGGCGCGTGGAGGATCTTGTTCACGATCGCGGTCGACAGCGCTTCGAGGGCCGCCCGCGTCTCCGGCGACGCCTCCGGGATCCGGGCCAGCGCCTTCTGGACTTCGCCCGCGCGGATGCCCTCCAGCCGCTCGCGCAGCGACACGATGGTGGGGATCACTTCCACGTCGGCGAGGCGGGCGCGGAACTTGGCGACCTCACGCTCGACGAGGGCTTCCGCGCGCTGGGCCTCGCGCGCCCGCTCGCGGAGGTTGGCGTCGACCACCTGCTTGAGGTCGTCGATGTCGTAGCAGTAGACGTCGTCGAGGGTGTCCGCGCTGGCCTCGACGTCGCGCGGCACCGCGATGTCGATGAAGAACAGCGGGCGATTGCGCCGCCCGTGCGTGGCCCGCTCGACCATCTCGCGGCTGATCACCGGCTCGGGCGCTCCGGTGGACGTGATCACGATGTCGACGCTGGCCAGGGCCGTGGGCAGCTCGTCGAACGGGACGGCGGTCCCCGCGAGCGCGCGGGCCAGTTCCTGGGCGCGGGCCAGCGTGCGGTTGGTGACGTAGATCGGAAACGCGCCCTGCTCCACGAGGTGACGCGCGGCCAGCTCGCTCATCTCGCCCGCGCCCACGACGAGCACGGCCTTGCCGGAGAGGCCGGCGAAGATCTTGCGGGCCAGCTCGACGGCCGCGAACGAGACCGAGACCGCGTGGCGGCCGATCTCCGTCTCCGTGCGGACTCGCTTGGCCACCGCGAAGGCCTGGGTGAACAGCGTGTGGAGGGTCGGGCCCACGGTCTGGCAGGACTGGGCCAGCGCGAAGGCGTCCTTCACCTGGCCCAGGATCTGGGGCTCGCCGATCAGCATCGAGTCGAGGCTCGCGCTCACCCGGAAGACGTGCTGCACGGCCTCGGCGTCGAGGTGCGTGTAGAGCAGCGGCTCGACGGTCGCGGGATCGAGTCCCCGGTTCCGGCAGAGACGGCGAAAGGCGACGGATCGCGCTTCGCCGGGGACGTCGGCCACGGCGTAGACCTCCACGCGGTTGCAGGTCGAGATCACCACGACCTCGTCGACCACGCCGGCGTCCTGCACGTCGCGGAGCAGCTCCCGCAGCTTGTCTTCCTCGACGGCCAGCGTCTCGCGCAGCTCGACCGGGGCCGTGCGGTGGTTCAGGCCGGCGACGAAGAGCGCCATCAGGAGCCGTGACGTCCGGGAAGGAAGAGGCCCGCCCCCAGCGTCACCACGAGCGCGGCGAAGCCGACCACCGCGAAGTACGCGGCGCGGCGACCGTGCCAGCCGGCCGCCGCCCGTCCGGCCAGCGTGGCCGCGTAGATCGTCCACGCCACGAACGAGAACAGGGCCAGCGGATCGAACGCGAACAGGCTCCCCCACGCCGTCCCCGCCCACAACGCGCCCAGGATCAGCCCCACGGTCAGGAAGGGAAATCCCAGCGCGAGCGTGCGATAGGTCAGCCGATCGAGCGTCTCGAGCGCCGGCAAGCGGTAGTAGAACGCGCCGAGACGTTTGGTCCTGAGCTGATGCTCCTGCAGGAGATACATCACCGCGCCCGCGAAGTTGAGGACGAACGCGGCGATCCCGACGGTGGCCAGTGTGATGTGGACCCAGATCCAAGCGCTCCCGAGCGTCGGACCGATCTGCGCCAGGCCCGCCGAGCGGATGATCGTCTTCAGACTCAGCACGACGACGATCGGCAACACGAAGGCGCCCAGGACCTTCACCTGGTAGCGGCGCTCGATCCACAGCTGGACCAGCACCACGACCCAAACCGCTGTCGATACCGAGTCGGGGACCGTGCCGATTGGCGGGCGTCCCGTCTGGATCGCCAGGGCGATCAACCCGAGCGTGTGTAACGCCCAGGCGGCCGCCGTCGCCAGCGAGGCCAGCCGATGGACGAATTCCTCTCGCTGGATCAGATAGGCGAGGGCGAGACCGGTGGCACAGACGTACCCGACCACGGCGAGGTTGAGGACCGATGCGTACATAGACGTTACGTTCTCAGCGTATCGGACTTTAGCACAATTCCGATGGGTTAAAGGGTCGCGGGCACGCCCAGGCGAGCCGTCATGGCTGCGCGGCGTGGCGTCGAATGAGATCGGCGAAGTCTTCCGCCGGAAGCTTCTCGGCCCAGTCGGACGCCCCGGGGTCGTGCAAAGGACCAGCGGCCGTGATGTCGACCGCCTCGGCCCGAGTCGTGAGCGTACGGAAGAGGTGAACGGTCGCTCCGCCCGGACGGCGGAGATGGAAGATGGGATCGATCGGAGAGCTCGGCCGGTGCTCGACGCGAGCGCCTGACGCGTCGTAGGTCGTCCACAGGGCGGCGATTCCATGAGCGGAGAGCACGCGGGCGCGCACGGAGTCCTCGGCCGGAAGCGACCCGATGTCCGTGAGCCTCGGGCCGTAGTAGATCGGCACCGAGGCCTCTTCGATGGCGAGATCCCACGGGAGTGGCGATCCAACTCGGTCCAGCGTCACTTTGCTCGCCTCGCCGATCCAGTAAAGTGCGCCGGGCAGCGGTTCGCGATGCTCGAGCGCGTACGCCGCCCGACGCGCTTCGTCGTCACCCATCCAGAACAGGTCGCCGCGGTAGAGGTCGGGCCACGCCTCGATCAATAGGCCCGGCAGCTCGCGGCGCCGTCGCGCGATCTCTCCGTCGTCGCTGACCAGATAGACGCGGCCCATACGGCGCGGGCAGATTACTCGGCCGGTGGGACCAGCTGGATCAGCGTCGGGATCGGGCGCCAGAACTCCTGGCGGTGCGCGATGAGATCGAGATGGGGCGAGCCCCAATCCTCGACCAGGCCACAACCGGTGTTCCAGCGCACGCGATGGTCGAGCTCCTTGACGTAACCACGGCATGACCGGCAGGCGCTGACGGCGTATCCCTCGTCCGGGCCCTCGGCCATCAGCCGGACGAAGTCCGCCGCGGCCCGGGTGCCGCAGAACGGGCACGCGAGACGGGCAAACGTCCAGCCGGTGCCGCACACATGACAGATGAGCTGTCGGCGCCCGTCCTCGAGCAGATCGGCGAAGCCCGGGGGGGCGCCACAGCACGGGCAAATCCCCAGGTCCCACCCGCTGTCCTCGATGTACTCGCGGCAGTCGGCGAAGTACGCGTCGAGCGCCGGCCGCAGACCGACCACGGCCAGGAACGCCAGAGCGTCCTGCGAGAGCTGGGAGCGCTCCTGGACTTCGATGGAGGCGATCCGGCCGCGCTCCGGGAACAACGCGGTCGGCCCGATCTCGCCGTGGTCCCACGCCCCGGCGAATTCCCGCACGTCTTCCTCGAAGAGCGCAAGAACTTCCAGGCCGGAGTCGAGCAGGCTCTCCAGACTGTCAGGCGCGATGCTCGGCGATGCCTGGGCCAGCAAGGGCGCGCCCTTCGACCAACAGGCGCGGCACGCCTCGGCACTCCAGCGAAGGGGCGCGGGCCGCTCACCCTGCCATTCGGCCCACGCCCGAAACACCCGACTGAGCGGCTCCAGCGTCTCGTGGAAGGTCGGCCGGCGTTGGAGCAGGCCCTCCCACTCGGTGAGCAACGTCCCTCCGTCTACGATGCTTGTCCCGCCGCGATCAGGACGTATTTCACGAGGAAGCCCCCGACGAGGACGAGCGCCGACACCAGGGCCACCATTCCCGGCGCGCCCGCCCGCCGCTGAAGCACGAGGGGCACGACGATGCCGACGATCACGGCGCCCAGCCAGAACGGAATGCTGTACGGTCCGGCCAGCAACCGACCCAAGGCCGCCGAGATCCCGGCGGAGCCGGCCATCTTGACCGAGACGACGAACAGGATCAGCGCGATCAGCTCGACCACGAGCGCCATCGACGTGACGCGCATCACCCGCGTCAACCCCTCTCGCGCGCCGGCGCCGCGGAGCAGCGCGAGGACCAGGGCAATCGCCGCACCACCCGTCGCGGCGCCCACGGCCAGGAAGATCGCGCCGAGCCAGTGAGCGTTGACGAAGAGCGGCCGGGCGGTGGCTCCGAGAAGCACGCCCGGATACGCGGCGATGAAGAACCCGAACACGCTGCCGACCAGGCCGACCACCGTGCGTAGACGGATCATGCTGCGGCCACCACGGTCCGTGAGAAACACGTCCAGCGCACAGAGGAACGTGCACAGTCCGAACACGAGCAGGGCCCAGGAGCCCGCGCTCATCGGCGAGAAGGGCTTCAGGTGGAGCGGCCCGACCGTCACCGCGCCCATGCCGATGGCGGTCGATGGCTTCGACACCATCAGCATGTGGAGGAACCGCGTGGGGTAACCGAGGTCGACGATGAGGAGGATCGGGCACGGCAGGAGGGCGAGGAACGCCACGTAATAGCCGATCCGCACGATGTCCTGGTAGCGTCGGCCGTCGACGAGGTTGGCGATCGTGGCGATGACGAACGCCCCGCCGGCCACGCCGCCGAGGAAGAAGTAGAGGTCGATCAGGAGCGGCCAGTTGGAGCTCTGGAGCAGTCCGGGTTCCATCACGATCCTCCGGCGTCGTCGCCCCGGCCACGGAAGGCGAGCAGCGCGCCGAGCCCGACGGCGACGGCGGCACCGATGGAGAACAGCGAATCCATGACCACGTTTCGCTGGGGCAGCTTCGGCTGCTCGGGCAGACCGTACTTCGCCGGCTTGGCCAGGAGAAGGAAGAAGGCGTTCAGCCCGCCGAGCGCTCCCCCCTTGTCGGCCCCATAGAGCTGGGCGTCCTTGAAGCCCATCTTCTGGAGCTCGTCGACCCGCTTGCGCGCCTTGGCTTCCAGATCGTCGCGGAAGCCGAAGCGGATGGACTCGGTCGGACACGCCTTCGCGCACGCGGGACCGAGACCGTTGTGCAGGCGGTCGTTGCAGAAGGTGCACTTGGTGGCGGTCCCGGTATCGTGGTTGAACGAGACGACTCCGAACGGGCACGCCGAAACGCAGTAGCGGCAGCCGTTGCAGATGTCCTGGTTGATGTTGACGGTGCCGTACTCCGTCCGATAGATCGCGCCGGTCGGACACGCCTCGAGACAGCCCGCCTGGGCGCAATGCTTACAGACGTCCGACATCATGTGCCAGCGCATGCCGACCTTGTCGTCGCCGGGCTCCTCGAAGAACCGCACGAGTCGATAGCTCTTGTCGGTGAAGGTCGCGTGGTTCTGATAGCTGCCGGTCCACTCGGGCTCTTCGGGGGCGAGCTGGTTCCACTGCTTGCACGCCACCTGGCACGCGCGGCAGCCGATGCACAGCGAAACGTCCGTGAACATCGCGACGGTGCGGGCCATGGCTACGCCACCCCCTTCCGGACGTTACAGAGGAGCGCCTTGGACTCCTGGATGAACGTCGTGGGATCGCCGAGGCTGGCCACCAAGTCATTGGTGATGTCGCCGCGCGACGACTGCATCACGCCCGCCCACCCCCAGTGCCAGGGAATCCCGACCTGGTAGACCTTCTTGCCGTCGATGATGAACGGCTTGATGCGCTCGGTGACCATCGCGCGGACCTTGATCTTCCCGCGTGGCGTTTCCACCGTGATCATGTCGCCGTTGGCGATGCCCAGCTCCCTGGCCATCTCCACGCCGATCTCCGCGAAGTGTCCGGGGAACAGCTCCGACAGCCAGGGCACGTGCCGCGAGGTACCGGCCGCGTGGTGCTCGGTGAGGCGGTACGTGGTCAGGATGTACGGGTACTTGTCGGGGGTGCCGAGCTCGTTGGTGTCGCCGATGTTCCACACCTTGGCCACGGGGTTGTTCTGGACCTTCGAGAGCAGGTTCTTCGTCGGCGACTCGAAGGGCTCGTAGTGCTCGGGAAACGCCCCGTCGAGCACGGAGGCCAGGAGCCCGCCCTTGCCGTCCGCCCGCATGATGAAGGCGTCGGTCCCGCCGATTCCCTTGAACGGACCGTCCTTCGCCCGCGGAGCGTTGGGCGCCGTGAACGCGCCGAAGTCCGGCACGTCGCCGCCCACCCACTTCCCCTTCGTGTCGGGCGTGGCGCCCGGTGCTTCCGGATCCCACCAGATGAGCTTCTTCCGCTCGCTCCACGGCTTGCCGGAGGGATCGGCCGACGCGCGATTATAGAGGATGCGGCGGTTAGCCGGCCACGCGAAGCCCCAGTTGTGAGCCATGTAGTCGGCGCCCTTGGCTCGCTCGCGGCGAGCCGCCAGATTCTTGCCCTCCTCGGGGAAGATACCGGTCATCAGCCAGTTGCCGCAGGCCGTCGAGCCATCGTCCGCCAGGTGCGCGAAGGTCTTGAGGTGCTGCCCCGCCTTGTATGTCGGCTTGCCGTCCTTGTCCGTGATGTCACGGGTGGCGAAGCCGTTGATCTCGCGCAGCACCAGCTCGATGTTGGGCTCCTGCTTCGGGCCCTCGGGCTTGTAGTCCCACACGAGGTCCAGGACCGGCCGGTCCTTCTTCTCCTTCGATTCGGCATAGAGCTTCTTGAGCCGGTTGCCGAGATCCACGATGAAGGCGGCGTCGGAGCGCGCGTCGCCCGGAGAATCGACGGCCCGCTGATGCCATTGCGCCAGACGCATGGTGTTGGTGAGGGACCCATCCTTCTCGGCCGCCGGCGCCGCGGGAATGAAGAAGACCTCCGTCTGGCAGGTCTTCGGATCGATCCCGGGCTCCTTCCAGACCTGCGCGGTCTCCGTCTCGAAGAGGTCGGCCACCACCATCCACTTGAGGTTGCGCATGGCGCCGCGGACCATCTTGGCGTTGGGGCTGTCCACGGCCGGGTTCTGGCCCTGGCAGATGAAGCCCTTCACCTTGCCCTCGCGCATGCCGACCATGAAGTGCTGGTGCGAGTAGGCGTCGGCCTTCTCGCGCTTGGGCAGGTAGTCGTAGGCGAAATCGTTGTCCTTGGTGGCGGCGTCGCCCCACCACGCTTTGAACTGGCTGATGACGAACTTCGGGTTGTTCACCCAGTAGCTCGTGGTGGGGGTGGTCTTCTCCAGGTAGTCCTTGAACGTGGGGTGCGGGCCCTGCAGCGGCATCGGCGGGTAGCCCGGCAGCATGTGATAGAGCGTCCCCATGTCGGTGGCGCCCTGCACGTTGGAGTGGCCGCGCAGCGCAACCACGCCGCCGCCCGGACGGCCCACGTTGCCGAGGACGAGCTGCAGCATGCAGAGTGCCCTGATCTGCTGGACGCCATTCGTGGACTGATTGAGCTGCAGCGCGTAGGAAGCGGTCGCCGTCTTCTCGGGCCCGGAGGCCGAGCAGTACACGTCGGCGACCTCCAGGAACTTGGCCTTGGGAATACCGCACACCTTCTCCACCATGTCCGCTGTGTACCGGCTGTAGTGCCGGCGCAGGTGCTGGAAGACGGTGTTGGGGTCCTTGAGCGTCATGTCGCGCTTGGCATTGCCCTCGCCGTCGAGCTGGTACTTCCACGTCGACTGGTCGTACATCCGTTTCTCGGGATCGAACCCGGAGAAGAACCCGTCCAGGTCCGTGGGGGTCTTGAAGGCCGGGTCCATCAGGAAGGGGGCGTTGGTGTAGTGCGCGACGTAGTCGTGGAAGTACTTGCCGCTCTCGATGGCGTAGCTGATGAGGCCGCCGAAGAACACGATGTTCGTGCCCGACCGGATCGGCACCCAGTAGTCCGCGGTCGCGGAGGTGCGGGTGAAGCGCGGATCGACGTGGATGACCTTGGCCCCGCGCTCCTTGGCCTTCATCACCCACTTGTAGCTCACGGGGTGGCACTCGGCCCAGTTCGAGGTGGGCATGATCACGTCGGCGTTGATGACGTCGATCAGGTTGGTGGTCATCGCCCCGCGGCCGTAGCTGGCGCCGAGCGCGGGCACCGTCGCCGAGTGACAGAGCCGGGCCGAATTCTCCACGTTCACGAGACCGATGCCGCGGGAGAGCTTGGCGATCAGGTAGTTCTCCTCGTTGTCGAGCACCGAGGAGCCGAGCCAGGCCACGCCCTCGCAGCGATTGACGGTGACCACCTTCGCTGGCGGCGCGGCCTTCTTCATCTCGGCCGGGTAGGGAGAGTCGGCCTGCCCCGGCTTGCCGGGCTCGCCCTTCTTGACCTTCGGCTCCTCCTTGGGAGGGCCCCCCAGGGTGACGGTTTCGACGAAGGTCTCGTCGCGAGCTTGTTTCACCCGCTTGGCGATTTCCGCCATCATCCAGTCGAGCGGCTTCTCCTCCCACTTGTCGCTGCCGGCCGCCCGGTAGAGCGCCTTGGTGAGCCGCCTGGCGTTGATCGACAGCTGGTAGGTCGACGAGCCCTTCGGGCAGAGCGCGCCCTCGGTGTGCGGGGTGTCAGGGTCGCCCTCGATGTCGACGATCTTGCCGTCCTTGACGTAGATGAGCTGGGCGCAGCCCACCGCGCAGTATGGGCACACGCCCGGAACCACCTTGGCCTCCTTGATTCGCAGCGAGGTGGCGGCGGCCTCGACTGGGGCCAGGCTGACTCCGCGCGCGCCGAGCGCGACGCCGGTGGCGGACGTTCCCGAGTACTTCAGGAATTCGCGTCGTGAGAGGCTCATGGGGCACTCCTTTGTGCGACAGCGAGTTCCGTGATCGCGTCGGTTCGGTCAGAGCTCGGGGCTGGCGATCTGCTCCCAGACGCGCCTGAGCACCACGACCGTCGCGACTCCGCGGTCCGTTTCGTCGATGCGTACGACGTCTCCGGGATTCAGCGCGCCGAGCGGCGCCTCGACACCGTCTTCGGTGATCACGACGGTGCGTTCGTGACAGGAGAGATCAGTGCAGCCCTCACCTTTGACGCGCAGGCGATGGTGATCGGGGTCGACCGCCACCACCGTGACTCGACTGTGCTGGAGCCAATCCGTGAGGCTTTGCGTCATGGCCCTGCCCCTCCTTCGGTTAGGTCGACCCGCTCACGTTACGAGGGGACCGACACCGATTGGACCTGCCGCCGGGAGAGTAGAGCGGTCAGACCACCGTGTCAAGAATTCAATGACGGCGGTCGGGTCGGTCGTCCATCTTCTGATACTCCGTCAGATGGGCTTCCAGCAGGGCGCGCGCCCCTTGGTCGTCGCCGGCTTCCAGCAGGCCGACCACCAGCCGACGGAGGTCCGGTGCGACGACGGACCCATTGGTCACGGGATTGTAGAAGCGCTCGAGCTCGAGAAGGATCCCCTTGACCCGAGGGAGGTCGTCGAGGTGTTCGAGCGCTTCTCGCATCATCCGGACTTCGTCGTTCTCGCGGGGCCGGAGCTTGCCCCGGCGGAAGACCAGCCGGTCGTTGGGATCGTCGTGATGTTCAGGGACGCCAGCCCCGGCCATGGGACGGGATTCTATCGCACGCGCGGCCCGGCCACGAGCCTTCCCTCTCGATCAGTCGGGTTGGCCCGCCGACTGGACCCCGAGCACGATCCCGTCCCCCGCGTAGAGGTTGAAGCCGTCCGGTCTCACGTAGCCGCACACCGTGATGTTGAGCTGCTCGGCCAAGCCGACGGCCATCTCCGTCGGCGACGTCCGCGAGGCGACGATGGGCACGCCCATGCGCGCGGCCTTGAGCAGCATCTCCGACGACACGCGTCCGGTCGAAAGGAGAATGCGGTCGACGGTCGAAATATCGCGCAGCAGCGCCTCGCCCTTGATCTTGTCGACGGCGTTGTGGCGGCCGACGTCCTCGGCCACGAGAAGCACGCCCTCGGGATCGGCGAGGGCCGCGCCGTGGATGCCCCGCGACGCCTTGTACAGAACGGCGGACGCGAACAGGTCCCGCATGCGCGCGGCCAGCTGGGCCGCCGAAATCTGGAGTCCGCTGGCCAATCGGGGAAACAGACGGTGGTCGATCCGAAACGTGATCCCGCCGCCGCAACCCGAGGTCAGGATCCGCTCCGTCGGCAGATCCACCGGATGGTCGAGGGTCACGTCTACACGCCCGTCGACCGGCGAGACGTCGAGGGTCTGGATCTCGCGCACGTCGCCGATGACCATCTCCATCCACAGGTAGCCGATCACCAGCGCTTCGAGCTGGACGGGCGTACAGAGCAGCGTGAGGAATCGAGTCCCGTTGACGTAGACGGTCAGCGGCTGCTCACGGACGACCTCGCCCGTGATCTCCTCCACCCGCTCACCGCGCACCTTCAGATACGTCCGCATCTCGCTCGCATTCTAGTCCATTGACGTCGGGGGGAGCGAACGCGGGGTCTGAGCGAAGGGGCTACGCCCCCTCGCGCTCCCCGGCCCGACACCCCCCACCGCCGCGAGTTCGAATCTCGAGCGCGGATGGACGGATTGCGGCGGCAAAGCCGCCGCTCGAAAAACGACGTTCGACGATTCAATACATCACCCGCAGGAGGGTCAGGCCGTGAGCGGGCGCGGTGGGGCCGGCGCGGCGGCGGTCGCGGCTGGCCAGCACGTCGGCGAGCCAGCCCGGCTCGCGGGCGCCGCGCCCGACCTCGACGGCGCTGCCCACGATGTTGCGGACCATGTGGTGCAGGAAGCGGTCGCCGGAGACGAGCACGGCGATCCGATCGCGACGACGGAGCACGTGCAGCGCGCGCACCGTGCACGTCGGCTCGTGCTCCCGCCCCGGCGCCGCGCAGAACGCGCTGAAGTCGTGACGGCCGCGCAGCGGCTCGAGGGCGCACCGCATGCGCTCGACGTCGAGCCGAAGGGGCACGGACCAGGCATAGCGCAGCAGAAAGGGCGACGGCGTCGACCCGTTCTCGATGAGATAGCCGTAGCGCTTGCCGAGCGCCGCACGCCGCGCATCGAAACGCTCGTCCGCCTCCGCGCACGCCACCACCCGAATGTCCCGCGGCAGCGTGGCGTTCAGCGCCCGCTTGACCACGTCGGCGGGGACCTCCCGCCCGGCCCGGATCGACACGGCCTGTCGCAGCGCGTGGACGCCCGCGTCGGTGCGACTGGCCCCGGTCACGCGAATGCCGTCGCCGAGCAGCGCCTGCGCCGCCGTCACCACGAGCCCCTGCACCGTCGGCCGCCCGGGCTGGATCTGCCATCCGGAATAGGCGGTCCCGTCGTACGCGAGCACGACGCGCCAAGCCCGGCTCACCGTGATCGACCCGGGGCTATCGTCGACGGGGCAGCACGGTCAGCCAGACGACCACCACCGCGAAGACGAGCACGACGTTGACGGCGGCCTGCCACGGCGAAACGGACGAGGGGCGAACACCATGGCGGGCGAGGAAGTCCTGACGGCTGAAATCCTTCGGCTCGTAGTAGAACGGGTTGTAGCCGCGGCTGGCGTCGATCAGGTTGACGATCCAGGGCACCAGCACGTAGGTGACCACCACGATCGTGAGCAGGACGGCGAGATGAAAGCGGCCTCGCCGGTGGTAGTAGCGCCGCAATCGACCCAATGCGCCGGCCCTCGCGATCAGAATCCGAGCAGCACTTCCGCGATCTGAACGGCGTTCGTGGCCGCGCCCTTCCGCAGCTGATCGCCCACCACCCAGAAGTTGAGCGCGCTGGGGTGCGAGAGGTCGTCACGGATGCGCCCGACGTAGCAGTCGTCCTGGCCCTCCACGGTGACCGGCATCGGATACCGTCCCTGCGCGGGATCGTCCCACAGCCGGAGCCCCGGGAACCGCTCGAAGAGCGCGCGGGCGCGCTCGGCGCCGATGGGCGTCTCGGTCTCGGCGTTCACCGCCACCGAATGGCAGGTGAAGACCGGCACCCGCACGGTGGTGGGCGAAATCCGAAGGTCGGGCGCCTCGAGGATCTTGCGGGTCTCGTTGACGAGCTTGCGCTCCTCGCCGGTGTACCCGTCTGACCCGAACGCGTCGATGTGAGGGATCAGGTTGAAGGCGATCTGGTGCGGGAAGAACCGCGGCGTGATCGCCTCGCCCCGCGCCCACGCGAGCGTCTGCTGGCGCAGATCCTCGATCCCGTTCACGCCCGCCCCCGACACCGCCTGGTAGCTGGTGGCCACGACCCGGCGCAGGCGACCGGCGTCGTGGAGCGGCTTGAGCGGCATGACCGTGACGATGGTGGTGCAGTTCGGCGAGGCCACGATGCCCCGGTGAGTCTTGACCGCGTGCGGGTTGATCTCGGGGACGACCAGCGGAACGTCCGGGTCCATCCGGAAGGCGTTGGACTTGTCGACCACGGTGGCGCCGGCCGCGACCAGCACGGGCGCGATCTCGCGGGACTGGGCGGAGCCGGCCGAGCAGAACGCGATCTCGAGGCCCTTGAAGGCGGAGGCCTCCACCCGCCGCACGGGGAGGGCGTCGCCCCGAAAGGTCACGGTCTTGCCCACCGAGCGCTCGGAGGCGAAGCACCGCAGCTCGCGCACGGGGAACTTTCGCTCCTCCAGGATGCGCAGGGTCATCTGCCCGGCCGCCCCGGTGGCGCCGACGACCGCTACCCGGACTCCGCTCGGCATCGGTCTCACCCCTCCAGAGCGCCCACGATCAGGTCGCCCATCTCGCGGGTGCCCACCGTCTTGCCGCCGGGCTCGGCGATGTCGCGCGTGCGGTGGCCGTTCTCGAGCACCCGCCGCACCGCCCGCTCGACGCGATCGGCGTCGTCGACCCGGTCCAGCGAGTAGCGCAGCAGCATGGCGGCCGACAGGACGGCCGCGATCGGGTTGGCCACGCCCTGCCCCGCGATGTCCGGCGCGGTGCCGTGGACCGGCTCGTAGAGTCCGACCTTGCCGCCCATCGAGGCGGACGCGAGCATGCCCATCGAGCCGGCGAGGATCGCCGCCTCGTCGGACAGGATGTCGCCGAAGGTGTTCTCGGCCACGATGGTGTCGAACTGGGTGGGCCGCTGCACCAGCGCCATCGAGCAGTTGTCGACCAGGATGTGCTCGAGCGTCACGTCCGGATAGTCCCGGCCCACGCGGGTGACGACCTCGCGCCAGAGCGTGGACACGACCAGCACGTTGGCCTTGTCGACCGAGGTGAGCTTGCGGCGGCGCTTGCGCGCGACCTCGAAGGCCACGCGGGCCACCCGCTCGATCTCCCCTGACGTGTACACCATGGTGTTGACCGCGCGCGCGCTGCCGTCGGCGAACTGCTCGATACCACGCGGCTCGCCGTAATAGAGACCGCCGGTGAGCTCGCGGATCACCATGATGTCCGTGCCCTCGACGACCGAGCGCTTGAGCGGCGAGGCGTCGACGAGCATCGGGAAGCACACGGCCGGCCGGAGGTTGGCGAAGAGGTCCAGGTCCTTGCGAATGGCCAGCAACCCTCGCTCGGCCTTCTGCTCCTGCGGCAGGTGATCCCACTTCGGGCCGCCCACGGCGCCGAACAGGATGGCCTGCGACGCTCGGCACAGCTCGAGCGTCTCCTTCGGCAGCGGTCCGCCGGTGGCGTCGATGGCCGAGCCCCCGATCAGGGCCGGAGTGAACGCGAAGCCGACTCCGGAGCCCTTGCCCACGGCCTCCAGCACCCGCACGGCCTCGCCCGTCACTTCGGGACCGATGCCGTCGCCCGCGAGCACCGCGATGCGATAGGTCGTCATCAGGGACCTACCTCCTTCACGCGCGGGGCCGACGGCCGCACTACCCGGTTGAGCGCGCTCAGGTACGCGCGGGCGCTGGCCTCGATCACGTCCGTCGACGACCCGCGCCCGGAGACCACGGCGCCGTCGAAGTCGATCTTCATCGAGACCTCGCCGATCGCGTCCTTGCCGGACGTGGCCGACCGCAGCGAGTAGTCGAGCAGCCGGCCCTTGAGCCCGGTGATGGCCTCGATGGCGACCACCACCGCGTCGACCGGTCCGTCGCCCACGCCCGAGTCCTGGAAGACCTGCTCGTCGCGCCGCAGCTTGACCGTCGCCGACGGCACCACGCCGGTGCCGCTGATCACGTGCAGGTACTCGAGGGCGTACGTCTCCCGGCCCTGGGTCGCCTCGTCGGTGACGATGGTCATGAGGTCCTCGTCGAAGACCTCCTTCTTGCGATCGGCCAGGTCCTTGAACTTCTTGAACGCGCGATCGAGGTCGGAGCCGCTCAGGTCGAAGCCGAGGTCCTTGAGCCGCGCGGCCAGCGCGTGACGCCCGGAGTGCTTGCCGAGCACGAGCTTGTTGGACGGGCGCCCGATGTCCTCCGGCCGCATGATCTCGTAGGTGAGCTTCTCCTTGAGCACGCCGTCCTGGTGGATGCCCGCCTCGTGGGCGAAGGCGTTCTCGCCCACGATGGCCTTGTTGGGCTGCACGTGGATGCCGGTGATGTGGGAGAGCAGCCGCGACGACTTGAAGATCTCCTCGGTGCGGACGCGGGTCTCGGCGCCGAAGAAGTCCTTGCGCGTCGTGAGCGCCATCACGATCTCCTCGAGCGAGGCGTTGCCGGCCCGCTCGCCGATCCCGTTGATCGTGCACTCGATCTGGCGCGCGCCGTTCATGACCGCGGTGAGCGAGTTGGCTACGGCCTGCCCGAGGTCGTTGTGGCAGTGCACCGAGAGCACCACGTTCTCCATTCCCCGCACGCGCTCGCGGATCTTGCCGATGCGCTCACCCCACTCGGCGGGAATCGCGTAGCCCACGGTGTCGGGAATGTTGATGGTGCGGGCGCCGGCCTCGATGACCGCCGACAGCACGTCACACATGTAGTCGAAGTCCGTCCGCGAGGCGTCCTCGGGCGAGAACTCCACGTCCTCGCAGTAGGCGCGGGCGTGGCGTACCGCATCCACCGACGCCTTCAGGATCTCCGCGCGCGACTTGCGCAGCTTGTACTTGAGATGAATGTCGGAGGTGGCCACGAACGTGTGGATGCGCGGCTTGCGGGCGTACTTCACGGCCTCCCAGCAGCGGTCGATGTCCCCCAGCCCGACCCGGGAGAGCCCGCAGATCGCGGGCGCGCCGTCCAGGGTGCCGACTTGCCGCGCCACCTCGCGCGTCGCTTCGAAGTCCTCCTCGGAGGAGATCGGAAAGCCGGCCTCGATGACGTCGACGTTCAGGCGGGCCAGCTGCCGGGCCATCTCGAGCTTCTCCATCGTGTTCATCGAGAATCCTGGCGACTGCTCGCCGTCCCGCAGCGTGGTGTCGAAGATGATGACGCGATCCATACGTCCCCCCTGAAGCGTCTACGACGATTCTTTGGTGCTCAGCTCCCCGTGCCCCGCCGCGGTGGTCCGTCCCACGACCAGCCAGCGCACCGGACCGGAGAGCGCGTAGATCCCGAAGAGCAGGAACGGAAACAGCTCGTAGTTGGTGGCCACGATCATCACCGCGAGGACGACCACGAGCAGCGTCTGCGCCGGGCGACGCCGCGCGAAGTCGATCTCCTTGAAGCTCCAGTACCGAAAGGTGGAAACCATCAGCAGCGCGGTCAGATACGTCCCGATCGCGATGGCCACCAGCATCCAGCGCGCCGCCTCCTCCCGATGGAGCAGCAGCACCGTGGAGACGAGGACGCCGGCCCCGGCCGGCGTGGACAGGCCGACGAAGAAGCGCCGGTCGGTGACTCCCGTGTAGACGTTGAAGCGGGCCAGTCTCAGCGCGCCGCAGATCACGAACAGGAACGCGGCGAACCACGCCGGGCGGCCGAGGCCGGCGAGCGCGAACGAGTAGATCAGGAACGCCGGCGCCACGCAGAAGGAGACGACGTCGGCCAGCGAGTCGAACTCCACCCCGAACTGGCTGGTCGCCTTCATCAGCCGCGCGACCCGCCCGTCGAGCATGTCCATGACCATGGCCACGAAGATCGCCAGCGAGGCCTCGAAGTAGCGGGACTCGACGGTCAGCAGCAGCGCGAAGAAGCCGCAGAAGAGATTGCCGGTGGTCAAAAGACTCGGCAGCAGGAAGATCCCCCGGCCGCGCATCTTCTGACGAAGCGGCCCACGGCGGCCCCCCCCGAGACCCCGATCGATCGCGCCGGCGAAGCCGCCGCCCGACCCGGCGAGTCGCCGCTGTCGCAGCCGTCCTCTCATCCGAGCACCCCGAGCACCGAGACCCCGCCGGTGACCCGGTCGCCCACGCGGACGCGCACGTCGGTGCCGCGCGGCATCGAGCAATCCGTGCGAGAGCCGAAGCGGATCATCCCGTAGCGCTGGCCCGCCTCGAGCTTGTCGCCCGCGCCGACCCGGCACACGATCCGCCGCGCGACGATCCCGGCGATCTGGGTCACGGTCACCCGCGCGTGCTCGCCCTGCAGGTGGACGGAGCACCGCTCGTTCATCTCGCTCGCGTCGGCCTTGTAGGCGGCGATGAACCGCCCGGTGGTGTAGGTCGTCCCCACCACGAGGCCCCCGATGGGCGCGCGGTTGACGTGCACGTCCAGCGGCGAGAGGAAGATCGACACGCGGATCGACGGACCGACGAACGGATCGAGGGCGTCGGCGACGTCGGTCACCCGCCCGTCCGCCGGAGAGAGCACCGCGCGGGTGAGCACCGGGACTTCACGCTCGGGATCCCTGAAGAACCCGAGCGAGGCCAGCGACGCCGCCGCGAACGGCCACGCCAGCCGGCGACGGCCGGTGAGGAACAGCGCGGCCGCGGCGACGGCGGACCCAAAGATGAAGGGCCAGCCCTCACGGGCTATTGGTATGGGGGGCCTAGCCACGGGCCCCCCAAGCCCCTCTTTCGATCACTGAAGGGCTCGGCTCGCCTCCCGAGCGCGGCTCACCTCGCACTGCCACGTCCGTCGCGCCCTGGCAAAGCCATGGCGCTCCTCAACCCATCCGGGGTGGCTGGATCCACGACATCATCGCGCGGAGCCGCTTGCCCACTTCTTCGATCGGGTGTTCGGCCTCGCGCCGCCGGGTGGCCAGGAACGAGGGGCGGTTGGCCTGATTCTCGAGCACCCATTCACGCGCGAACTGTCCGGACTGGATCTCGCCGAGGATCTTCTTCATCTCGGCGCGGGTCTGCTCGTTCACCACGCGCGGCCCTCGCGTGTAGTCGCCATACTCCGCGGTGTCGGAAACCGAGTAGCGCATGTAAGCGAGCCCGCCCTGGTAGAACAGGTCGACGATCAGCTTCATCTCGTGCATGCACTCGAAATACGCGACCTCGGGCTGGTAGCCCGCTTCGACCAGCGTGTCGAACGACGCCTTGATGAGGTGCGAGATGCCGCCGCACAGCGCCGCCTGTTCACCGAAGAGGTCGGTCTCCGTCTCTTCCTTGAACGTGGTCTCGAGCACGCCCGCGCGCGTACATCCCACGCCCTTGCCGTAGGCCAGGGCCAGATCCTTGGCCTTGCCGCTCACGTCCTGCTGGACCGCGAGCAGTCCCGGCACCCCCGGTCCCTGCGTGAAGAGGTCGCGCATCATGTGGCCGGGCGCCTTGGGCGCGATCATGCTCACGTCCACGTCGGGGGGCGGGACGACCTGGTTGAAGTGGATGTTGAAGCCGTGGGCGAACATCAACATCTTGCCCTTGCCGAGCCCGCCCTTGATCTCGGTCTCGAACACGTGGCGCTGGGTCTGGTCGGGCAGCAGGATCATGATCACGTCGCCCATCTGGGCGGCCTCGTTCACGGTGGCCACCCGCAGGCCTTCCTTCTCGGCCTTGGTCCAGCTCTTGGAGCCCTTGTAGAGCCCGACCACCACGTCCTGGCCGGAGTCCTTCAGGTTCAGGGCGTGGGCGTGCCCCTGGCTGCCATAACCGATGATGGCGATCTTCTTGCCTCGGAGAAGCCCGAGATCCGCGTCCTGGTCGTAGTAGATCTTGGCCGGCATGACTATCCTTTCCTGATCGTTATCGGTCCGTCCCCGCAATCCCGAGGGGCGCCACGGCTTTGCCGGGGTGCCCCGAGCCACCCTCGGGGGTTTGGGGGGTGCGGCTCGTGCCCCCCATGTGATTAGTCGGCGAATCCCACGACCTTGGGGTCGTCGGAGACACGCGCTCGCTTGACGGGCTCGGCGCGACGCACGCGGGTCTTGGGCCCGCGCGCGATGGCCACCTTACCGGTCCGCACGATCTCCTGGATGCCCATGGGCCGCAGCAGCTCGATGAGCGCCTCCAGCTTTCCCTCTTCTCCGGTCGCTTCCAGCGTGAAGGAGAGCGGGGTGACGTCGATCACCTTCGCGCGGAAGATGTCGGCGGTCCTCAGCACCTCGGCGCGGTGCTGGGGCTCGGCGTTGACCCGGATCAGCACCAGCTCGCGCTCCACGTGGCTGTCGTCGGTGAGGTCGCTGACCTTGATGACGTCGATGAGCTTGTGCAGCTGCTTCATGACCTGCTCGATCACGAACTCGTCGCCGCGGACCACCAGCGTCATGCGGGACACCGTGGGGTCCAGCGTCTCGCCCACCGACAGGCTCTCGATGTTGTAGCCGCGCGCCGAGAAGAGCCCGGCCACCCGTGAGAGCACGCCGAACTTGTTCTCGACGAGGACGGCCACCGTGTGCTTGCGCGGGTCGCTCCCGTTGCCGTTCATCCTAGAATCCCGTCTGCGACTTGGCGGCCTTGTCCCGCACCTCGCGGGTGGGCAGGGCCAGGATCATGTCGGTGTTGGCGCCGCCGGCCGGGACCATCGGGAACACGCACTCGTTCTTGTCGACGCACACGTCGAGGATGACAGGCCCCGGAGTCGCGATCATCTTCTCGATGGCCGGCCCGACCTCGCTCGGCTTGGTGACGCGCAGGCCCATGCAGCCATACGCCTCGGCCAGCTTCACCCAGTCCGGGATGCCCGGCAGGTCGATGGAGCAGTAGCGCTCCTTGTAGATGATCCGCTGCCACTGCCGGACCATCCCGTGACCGCTGTTGTTGAGGATCACGGTCTTGACCGGGAGATGCTCGACGAAGCAGGTGGCCATCTCCTGGCTGTTCATCTGGAAGGAGCCGTCCCCGTCGATGTTGATGACGAGCCGGCCCGGGTGGGCGGTCTGCACGCCCATGGCCGTGGGCAGCCCGTAACCCATCGTGCCGAGCCCGCCTGAGGTGAACCAGGCCCGCGGATGCTTGAACTTGTAGTACTGGGCCGCCCACATCTGGTGCTGGCCGACCCCGGTGACGATGAAGGCCTCGCCCTGCGTCTGCTTCGAGATCTCCTCGATCACGTACTGGGGCTTGATGACGTCGTCGTCCCAGTCGTACCGCAGGGGGAACTTGGCGCGCCAGTCCGCGATCTGATCCCGCCACTCGCGACGGGCGTCCTTCACGGCCGAGGGCACCTCCGACTTGAGCTCCTCGCGCACCGCCTCCACCAGCGCCTTCAGCACGCGACGGCAGTCGCCCACGATCGGCACGTGGACCTTGATGTTCTTGGAGATCGACGAGGGGTCGATGTCGATGTGGACGATCTCGGCGTGGGGCGCGAATGCTTCCACCTTGCCGGTGACCCGGTCGTCGAAGCGCGCGCCCACCGCCACCAGCACGTCGGAGTGGTGCACGGCCATGTTGGCGTAGTACGACCCGTGCATCCCCAGCATGTCCAGACACAGCGGGTGGGCGGACGGGAAGGCGCCGAGCCCCATGAGCGTGGTGGTCAGGGGGACCTGGGTCAGCTCCGCCAGCTCGAGCAGTTCGGCGTGGGCGTCGGCGGAAATGACGCCACCGCCCACGTAGAGCACGGGCCGCCGCGCCCGCACGAGGAGGCGCGCGGCTTTCTTGATCTGCCCGGGGTGGCCGTCGTAGTTCGGGTTGTACGAGCGCATGTGGACATGCTCCGGCCACACGAGCTCCACTTCCTTGACCAGGATGTCCTTGGGGAGATCGACGTGGACCGGTCCCGGGCGCCCGGTGGACGCGATGTGAAACGCCTCGCGGATGATGGGCGCCAGGTCCTTGCCGTCCTTCACCAGGAAGTTGTGCTTGGTGCACGGCCGGGTGATCCCGACGTTGTCGGCTTCCTGGAAGGCGTCGTTGCCGATCAGGTGCGTGGGGACTTGACCCGTGAAGGCGACGATGGGAATCGAGTCCATCAACGCGTCCTGGAGGGCCGTGACCAGGTTGGTCGCCGCCGGCCCCGAGGTCACCAGGCACACGCCGGGCCGCCCGGTGGCCCGTGCGTACCCTTCGGCCGCGTGCCCGGCGGCCGCTTCCTGGCGGACCAGGATGTGGCGCAGCCCTTCGAAGTCGTAGAGCGCGTCGTAGATCGGCAGGACGGCGCCCCCGGGCAACCCAAAGATCGTGTCCACGCCCTCCCGTTTCAAGCACTCGAGCACGATGCGCGCACCTGAAAATTTCACGATGCCCTCCTGGAATCCCCCGCCCGGTCCCGGATCCGCGCCTGGGCGGCGGCCAGCCGGGCGCCAGGAATCAGCGGCCACGAGCACGAGACGTAGGTCATGCCGACTCGGTAACAGAACTCGACGGACGAGGCCTCGCCCCCGTGCTCGCCGCAGATGCCGATCTTGAGATCGGGACGTGTCTTCCGCCCGCGCTCGATGCCGATCTTCACCAGCTCGCCGACGCCCTCCTGATCGAGCACCGAGAAGGGATCGTGCGGCAGCAGGCCCTTTTGTAGATAGGCGGGCAGGAACTTGGCGACGTCGTCGCGGCTGTAGCCAAAGGTCATCTGGGTGAGGTCGTTGGTCCCGAACGAGAAGAACTCGGCGTGCTGCGCGATCTGGTCGGCGATGAGCGCGGCCCGCGGGACCTCGATCATGGTGCCCACCGAGTACTTCGCCGGCACCCCCGTGCGCGCCACCACGCCCTCGGCGACCTTGCGGGTCTGCTCGTACGTCTCCCGCATCTCGCCGACGGTGCCGGTGAGCGGGATCATGATCTCGGCTTCCACGCGCACGCCTTGCTCGGTCGCCGCGCACGCCGCTTCCATGATCGCGGTCACCTGCATACCGTAGATGCGCGGTGAGGTGATGCCGAGACGGCAGCCGCGATGGCCGAGCATCGGGTTCGCCTCGCGGAGGCGCTCGACGGCGGCGAGGATGGTCTCCAGCAAACGTTGCCGCTCGGGATTGATGGCGAGCGCTTCCAGCCGGCTCTTCTCCTCGACCATCTCCTTGTATTCCTTCTGCGAGGCCAGGAACTCGTGGAGAGGCGGGTCGAGCAGGCGAATGGTGACGGGCAGCCCGTCCATCGCCTGGAAGATGCCGACGAAGTCGTCGCGCTGGAAGAGCAGCAGGCGGTCGAGCGCAGCTTGCTGGGCGGCCGGCGTCGCCGCCATGATCATCTCGCGCATGATCGGGATCCGGTCGGGCGCGAAGAACATGTGCTCGGTGCGGACGAGGCCGATCCCCTCGGCGCCGGCCTCGCGCGCGCGTTGCGCATCCAGAGGCGTGTCCGCGTTCGCCCGCACGCCGAGCCCACCCCGGCGATAGAAGTCGGCCCATTGCAGCAGTTCCTGGACTTCCTGGCCGAGCGTGCCCTCCACGGTCTCGACCGCGTCGAGGATGACCTCGCCGGTGCCGCCGTCGAGCGAGATCACGTCGCCCTCGCGCACGGTGCGTCCGTTCGCGATGAGCACGCGCCGCTCCTCATCCACCAGGATCTCGCTGGCGCCGACCACGCAGGACTTGCCCATGCCCACGGCCACCACCGCGGCGTGCGAGGTGCGGCCGCCGCGTGCGGTGACGATGCCCTCGGAGGCGTACATGCCGGCCACGTCCTCGGGCGACGTCTCCGGGCGGGCCAGGATGACCTTCTGGCCGCTCTTCGACCACTCGACGGCCCGGTCGGCGTCGAAGACCACCTGCCCGACCGCCGCTCCCGGCGCCGCCGCGAGTCCGCGCGCCAGCAGCCGCCCGTCGGCGATCGCCCGCGCCTTGTCCTTGTCGTCGAAGACCGGGCGGATCGCTTCGTTGACTTCCTGCGGCTTGACCCGGAGCAACGCGGTGTGCTGGTCGATGACGTGCTCGTGGACGAGATCGCGCGCCACGCGGACGGCGGCGCGGGCCGAGCGCTTACCCGAGCGCGTCTGGAGCAGGAAGAGCCGGCCTTCCTGGATCGTGAACTCGATGTCCTGCATGTCCTTGTAGTGGCGCTCGAGGCGCCCGGCGATCTCCAGGAGCTGGTCGTAGATGGCCCGCATCCGCTCGCGGAGGGCCTCGATCGGCTCGGGGGTGCGGATGCCCGCGACCACGTCCTCGCCCTGCGCGTTCGAGAGGAATTCGGCGTAGAAGCTCGGCTCGCCGGTGCGGGGATCGCGGGTGAACCCGACGCCCGTCCCCGACGTGTCGCCGAGGTTGCCGAACACCATCGCCATCACCGTGACCGCGGTGCCCCAGTCGGCGGGGATGTCGTGGATGCGCCGGTACTCGACGGCCTTCTTGGCCCACCACGACTCGAAGACCGCGTTGATGGCCAGCCGGAGCTGCTCGCGGGGGTCCTGGGGGAACGGGGCGCCCGTGCGCTCGACCACGAGATCCTTATAGGTTTGTACCAGCTTCTTCAGCTCGACCCCCGGCACGTCGGGATCGGCCTGCACGCCCAGCCGCTCCTTGACGGCCGCCAGGTGCTCCTCGAACACCTCCCGACGGATGCCGAGCACCACGTCGCTGAACATGGAGATGAAGCGCCGATAGCAGTCCCAGGCGAAGCGCTCGTTGCGGGAGCGGGCGGCGAGGCCCTCGACGGTCTCGTCGTTGAGGCCGAGGTTGAGGACGGTCTCCATCATGCCCGGCATCGACACGCGGGCGCCGGAACGGACGGAGACGAGCAGCGGCCGGTCCCGGTCGCCGAGTCCCCCGTCGGCCATGTCCTCGAGCTTCTTGAGCTGCTCGAGGATCTGGTCCCAGAGACCTTCCGGCCACTGCCGATCTGCCCGGTTGTAGTGGGCCCACGTCTGGGTCGTGACCGTGAAGCCGGGAGGGACGGGAATGCCGAGGTTCGTCATCTCGGCGAGCTCGCATCCCTTGCCGCCGAGGAGGTTGCGCATCACGGACGATCCTTCAGCCTTGCCGCGTCCGAACGAGTACACGTATTTCGTCATAGGCTCGGGTCTCCGTCCGTGAGGACCGAAAAAGTCTTTCAAGACTACAGGATACCTCGCGCGAGTGTCAACGAAGCGGCCACGTCTCGCCCCCCAGGAAATGCGAAGGGCCACGGGTCGAACGACCCGTGGCCCTGAAGTGCTGCTCTCCAGCCACGGGCCGCCTGCCCGTGGCATCCGTCGCGTGTTAGTCCGCGGATGCTCCGGGCAGGCCCGGCAGTACCAGGAGAATCAGTCCCAGCGACAGCGTCCGCGACATCGTGTGCATATCGGGATGACTCTACGCGACGGTCATAACGGTGTCAATCCGAAACGGGGCGTGGTGGCGGCGTCGAGGTCCTGCCGAACGCCTCCGGGCCGAGCACGAGGGCTTCGACGCCGAGCAAGTGATCGAGCATCGCCTGGCGGGCCGCGTCCTGGTCGTGCACGGTGATCGCCGCCAGGATCCGCCGGTGGCTTTCGTGCGAGCGAGTCGGGCGGCCCGGCGTGCTCAGCGATTCCTCGCGGCTCTGGGTGAGCAGGTCCATGATGCCGTGCACGAGCCGGCTGATCGCGCGATTGTGAGCCGCGGAGGCGATCGCGGAGTGAAAATCCGCGTCCTGCACGAGTCCCGTGCGGCCGGCCGTCACTTCCTTGGCCTGCTCGTCGAGGATGCGGGCCATCTCCTCCACCTCGTGCGGCGTCGCGCGGAGCGCGGCGAACGCGGCGATCGACGGCTCGAGCAGCCGGCGGGCCTCGAACAGCTCGCCGATCGCCTCGCGCTGGGACAGCATCACCAGCGCCAGCGGCTCGATCAGCGATTCCACCGAGACCTCGCGCACGAACGTCCCCTCGCCCGGCCGGATCTCGATGAGCCCGAGGCTCTCCAGCGCCCGCAGCGCTTCGCGAACCGACGTGCGGCTGACCACGAACTTCTCGGCGAGGTCGCGCTCCGGCGGCAGCTGATCGCCGCTCTTGAGCCGTCCCTCGGAGATCATCGCCTTCACCTGCCGCACGATCGCCTCGTAGATGCGGGTCGACTTGATGGGCTCGATGCCCATCTCGCGCTCGGCCTTGGCCGCCGGTCGACGACGATCGGGCAGCGTCATAGCTTCTCGGGCACCCTCGCCCGCTTGCCCATGGCCAGCCACCAGCCGACCGCCGTCACCACGGCGCCGATGGCGATGGGCAACGGCCGGTGCAGGAACGCCGCGGGCTCGCCCAGCCACCGCACCACGATGGGATCCTCGAGCATCATCTCGGCCGCGACGTATCCCAAGAGTCCGCCTCCCAGCCACACGATCCAGATGTAACGGTTCATCAGGCGCGCGAGCAGGCCCGCGCCCCACACCACGATCGGCAGCGACAGCCCGATCCCGAACATGATCAGCGTGAAGTCCCCGTGCGCGGCCGCGGCGATCGCCAGCACGTTGTCGAGGCTCATCGTAACGTCGGCCACGACGATGATCCAGATGGCCTCCAGCAGCGAGGTGCCGTGGCGCACGTTGCCCTCGCCCTCCGCCTCGGGACGCACCAGCCTCAGCGCGATCCACACCAGCACCGCCCCGCCCACGAACTGCAGGAACGGAATCCTCAGCAGCACGCTCACGATGCCCACGAAGATCAAGCGCAGCGCGACCGCCCCCAGGGCCCCCCACAGCTGGCCGGCGATCCGCTGTCGCCGGGGCAGCGTGCGCACGGCCAGCGCGATCACCAGCGCGTTGTCACCGGACAGGAGCAGGTTCAGCACGCTGATGCTGAGCAGTCGCAGCCAGAACTCCGGAGTGGCCAGCCAGTCCATGGGGCGGTTCGGCTATCCGTGGGAGGCGGAGGGCGCGGCCGGGTTGGGCCGGCCGCGCAGGCGGCGCCACCACGGCGTGAGGATCGGCAGCGCGAAGAAGAAGAGCGCCGCCGCGGTGATGACGGCGGCGATCGGACGGGTCGCAAAGATCTTGAGCGACCCTTGCGACATGATCAAACTCTGCCGGAGCGCGTTCTCCGCCATGTCACCGAGGACCAGAGCTAGCACGAGCGGGGCCAGCGGATAGTCGAGCTTCTTGAACACGTAGCCCACGATCCCGAAGATGAGCATGTACCAGATGTCGATCATCGAGTTGTGTACGGCGTAGGCCCCGATCGCGCACACCACCACGATCAGCGGGGTGAGGATCGCGAACGGGATGCGAAGGATCGCCGCGAAGAACGGGACGAAGGCCAGCACCATCAGGACCCCGATCACGTTGCCGGTGTACATGCTGGCGATCAGCCCCCAGACGAAATCGGGCTTGTCCTTGAACAGCATGGGGCCGGGCTGGAGGCCCCAGATGATGAGCCCTCCCAGCATCACCGCCGCGGTCGGCGAGCCGGGGATGCCGAGCGTGATCATCGGCAGCATGGCCGCGACCCCGGCCGCGTGCGCGGCCACCTCCGGGGCCACGATTCCCTCCAGCTCGCCCTTGCCGAACCGCTCGGGGTGCCGCGAGAACCGCTTGGCGAACGCGTAGCTCATGAACGAGGCCGGCGTGGCGCCGCCCGGCTTGAAGCCCATCCAGAAACCGATGATCGAGCCACGCACGAACGTGCGGTAGTAGCGCGGCAAGATCTTCCAGGTGTCCAGGACCACCCGCAGGTTCATCTCCGTCCGGGCGCCCTCGAAGCGCAGGCCCTCCTCGACCGACAACAGGATTTCGCCGATGCCGAAGAGGCCGATGACGGCCACGATGAAGTCGAAGCCCTTCATGAGCTCCGTGAAGCCAAAGGTCATCCGGAGCTGACCGGTCACGATGTCGAGGCCGACCGCAGCCAGGATGAACCCGATGAGGATGGAGACCAGCGACTTGAGCGGGTTGCCGCCGCCGAGCCCCACGAAGCTCGAAAACGTCAGGAACTGGATCGCGAAGAACTCCGGCGGGCCGAACTTGAGCGCGATCTCGGCCAGGAGGGGGGCGAAGAACGTGATCAGCACGATCGAGAAGAACGCGCCCACGAACGACGAGGTGAAGGCCGCGGTCAGGGCCTGGCCCCCCTGTCCCTGCTTGGCCAGCGGGTATCCGTCGAAGGTGGTGGCCACCGACCACGGCTCGCCGGGGATGTTGAACAGGATCGACGTGATCGCTCCGCCGAAGAGCGCCCCCCAGTAGATCGAGGTGAGCAGGATGATGGCGGAGGTCGGCGGCATCGTGAACGTGAGCGGCAGCAGGATGGCGACGCCGTTGGCGCCGCCGAGACCGGGGAGCACGCCGATGATCGTGCCGAGCGTGATGCCCACGACGGCCATGAACAGGTTGAACGGCGTCACGGCGACCTGGAAGCCGAGGAGAAGGTTCTCGATCCCCACGGATCAGAACCCGAGCCAGGTTTCGAGGGGGCCCTTGGGCATCGGCACCAGGAACCAGCGCTCGAAGACGATGAACGTCACCACGGGCACGAGCACGGCGAGCGCGATCACCGCGCGCCAGTCGTGCCGCCCGACCCACCGCATGTAGAACGCGAGGTAGATCGCCCCCGAAACGTAGAGGCCCAGACCCCAGGGCAATCCGGGCGGAGCGATCAGCAGCACGAAGGCGGCCATGGGCAGCACGACCTGAAGGACCGGGCGAAGCTGCTCGCGCGTCACGAAGCTCTGGATCGCGCTCCGGCGCAGCGCCTGAATGAGCACCCCCACTGAGGCGAGGAGGAGGAGCACGGCCAGCCAGAACGGAAAGAATCCGCTGCGCGGCCCGTCCGGGCCCCAGCCTACGCCGAGCCGGAGGGCGTCCCAGAGCACGAGACCCCCGAACAGCATCAGCACCACGGCGGTGGCGAGATCGGCGAGGCGCATCTATTTCTTGAGCAAGCCGCCCTTCGCCATCAGATCGCGGTGCAGCGCCTCCGCTTCCTCTACCCACTTCACGTACTCGGCCCCGCTGGCGAAGGCCGGCTTCAGCGCGCCCTGCTTGAGGTAGTCCTTGAACTCCGCGGTGTCGTACACCTTCTTGAGGAAGCCGACGTACCAGTCGACGGCCTCTTTGTTCATGCCGGGAGCGCCGAAGATCCCGCGCAGCATCAGATACTGGATGTCGATCCCGAGCGCCTCTTTGACGGTCGGGATGTCCTTCCACTCCGGATCCGGGATGCGGGCGCCGTCGAACAGCGCGAGCGGCCGGACGCGGCCGGCCTTCCAGTGGCTCACGCACTCGATCGGGTTGTTGACGGTCGAATCCACGTGCTTGCCCACCAGGTTGACGCAGACCTCGCCACCGCCCTTGAACGGCACGTAGGTGAACTTGACATTGAGCGCATGGTCGAGCTGGACCGTGATGATCTGGTCTTCCTGAGCCGAGCCGGTGCCACCCATGATGCACTGCCCACCCTGGCGGTCCTTGCACTGCTTGGCGGTCACGGCGGCCAGGTATTCCTTCGCGGTCTTGTACGGCGTCTCCGCGTTGACCCAGAGAATGAACTGGTCGAGCGCGAGCCGCGCGACCGGAGTGAAGTCCTTCCAGCTGAAGGGAAGCCCGGTGGCGAGCGGCGTGGTGAAGAGATTCGACAGCGTGATGATGATCGAATAGTTCCGATCATCACCCTTCTTTTCCTTCACGTGCAGAAAGCCCTCGCCACCCGCGCCACCTGACTTGTTGATCACGATCAGGGGCCGGGGCGAGAGCTTGTGCTTCTCGGCGATGCCGGCGATGAGGCGGGCCATCTGGTCGGCGCCCCCACCGGTGCCGGCGGGAATCACGAACTCGATGGGTTTGGTCGGCTCCCACGCGACGGCGGCTGCGCCAACGCCACCGACGAAGACCAGGGCCAGCGATGCCACGATCGACCACACGGCGAGACGAAGAGTCCGTTTCATCTCAACGCCCTCCCCTTCGAGGCTTGCGGGCTCACCAAACATGGAAAAGGCCGGGCGCCCGCCCGGGCACCCGGCCCCTTCGACTCAGGTCACGTGTCCGAAACCGCCCCCGCGTTACTGCGTGCCGAGAGCGGTCTTCGCGGCGTCGAGTCGCTTGAACGGCACGACCGCCGGAATCTCCCACGTGTTCCACATCTCGTCGACCTTGGCCTGGAAGTGTCCGAGGTCCTCCTCGGTGAAGTGCGCGAACCGTCCCTGCTTGAGCAGGTACTCGCGGACCGGCTTGCGCGGACGACCCTCGACGAGGGCCTTGGTCTTGCCGTAGTACTTCACCACGCCGTCTTCGACCTCGTACAGCGGGAAGATGCCGGTCTCGATGGCGAGCTCGCCCAACTCGTGCGAGAGCATCGGGTCGTAGTCCCAGCCCTTGGGGCACGGATCGAGCGAGTGGATGAATGTCGGGCCGCCGATCGCGAGCGCCCGGCGGACCTTGTTCATCATCTCGACCGCGTACGACCCGCAGACGGTGGCCACGTACCGGCACTCCGGGTGCCCGGCCGCCATCATGCCCGCCATGTTCTTCTTCCAGCGCTTGTGCATGATGCGGTGGACGCTGCCGGGCGGGCTGAATGTCGTATTCGCGCCATACGGCGTCGATCCCGACAGCTGGATGTCGGTGTTGGCGTACGACTCGTTGTCGTACATCAGGATGAGGGAGTTGTACTCCTTGTGGGTCAGCGTCGCGGAAATCGCGCCGAGCCCCATGTCGGCCCCCCCGCCGTCTCCGCAGAACGCGATGACGTTGATCGGCTCCGCTTTCATCTTCCCTTTCGCCATCAACGCCTTGAGGCCGGCGGCGGTTCCCAGCGCGGCGGAACCCGACGAGCCGAGCTGGGTGTGCATCCACGGCACCACCCAGGGCGTGGTGTAGTACGTGGTGTTCGCCACGTACATGCAGCCGGTGGAGCCCAGCACGATCGTGCGGGGACCGGCCGCCTTTACCATCAGCTTCATGATGAGGGCCGACTCGCAGCCCTGGCACGTGCGGTGTCCGGACGTGAAGTACTCCTCGATGGTCACCCGCTTGATCCCGCGGAAGGCCTCGAGGACCTGGGTCGCGTTGCTGAACGTCGTGGTCTCAGCCATGAGCGTATCTCCTATTGATCCTTATTCACGAACGCCCAGCCAGTGGGTCTTTGCGTCGGACTTGCCGGCTTTGGCGGCATTGTAGCAGAGGTCCGTCGCGTGATAGACGTCTTCCAGCGTCACCTCACGGCCGCCCAGGCCGCAGATGAAGCTGAGCAGCGGGGGCCGCTTGTCCGCGTTGTACATGGCCGCGCGGATCTCGGTGGCCACCACGCCGGAGTTGAAGGGCGAGCCGAACGAGTAGTCGCGGTCGATGACCCCGATGGCCTGGGCCTTCGAGAGCACGTCGACGATCTTTTCGGTGGCGAAGGGCCGGAACCAGCGCAGCCGCAGGAGGCCGACCTTCTTGCCCTGGGCCCGCATGTTGCGGATGCCGACCTTGATGGGCAGCGAGATCGTCCCCATGCCGACCAGGATGATCTCGGCGTCCTCGGTCATGTACTCCTCGAACCACGGGTTCTCGGGGCCACGGCCGAACACCTTGCGGAAGTCCGCGTAGGCCTCCTCGATGACGGTCGTGGCCCGCTTCATGGCCTCGTCGTTCTGGCGCCGGATCTCGATGACCCAGTCCTCGTTGGCCTGGGGCGCGACCGTGATCGGGTTGTCGGGATGAAGCAGCAGGTCGCCGCGATCGTACCGGGGCAGGAACTTGTCCACCTTCGACTTGGGCGGCACCATGGTCAGCGCCTGGGAATGGGTCAGGAAGGCGCCGTCGGCCGAGATGGCCAGGGGCAGCAGCACCCGCCGGTCCTCGGCCACTCGATAGGCGATCAGCGTGGTGTCGATCGCCTCCTGCGAGGTGTCGATCCAGCAGAGCATCCAGCCGAGGTCACGGACGAAGAGCGCGTCGTTGTGCTCGACCCCGAACGCGCCGGGATCGTCGAGGGCCCGGTTCCCGACCAGGCACACCATCGGCACCCGCAGCGGCGGGGTCACGACCAGGCACTCCATCGCGTACGCCCAGCCCACCCCCGACGAGCCGCAGAAGACCCGCGCGCCCACCGTGGAGGCGTGCTTGACGATCTCGAACTGGCTGTGCTCGCCCTCGGCCACGATGTACTCGGCCACCAGCTGGCCGTTGGCGATCTTCTTGGCGATGGCCTGGATGACCGTGTCGTAGGGACGGATCGGATACCCGGTGACCACGTCGATGTCGGCGAGGGTCAGGCCCTCGGCGACCGCTTCGCTGCCCGAGATCAGAAGCTCTTTGTCTTCGGTCTGTGCCGCTGCCGTCTGCGTCGCGACTGCCATCGTCGTCTCCTTGGATATGTTCGCCTCGCACGGCGGGGCCCCAGCCCCGCGACGTGCTGCGGCTCGCCCTGCTAGACCGTCTTGTGCGCGGCGTTCTCGCCGGGGATGCCCGCGGTGATCTCCACGCCGCCGAGGTCGAGGTCCTGCTTCAGCTCCTCGTCGTACTGGCCGCGGAAGCGGAAGCCGTGGGAGCGGACCGTCGCCTTCTTGTCGCCGATCTTGCCCAGCATCCACGTCTTGTACGCGGGCTTGTCCGTGCGCCACATCTCCCACTGGCTCGCGTTGTCGTCGAACTGCGACTCGTTGACCATCGTGATGCAGTTCTCGACGGGGCAGACCGCCTCGCACACCCCGCAGCCGCAGCACGACTCCATGTTGGCGTCGAAGGTGGCGTCGGGCATGACGTCGAAGCAGGAATCGGGGCACGAGATCCAGCAGAGGTTGCACTTCACGCAGGTGTCGAAGTCGATGACCGGGCGCATGGTGCGGGTCGTGTACTTCTTGAAGTACGGGTTGCGCTCGGGCACGTACCCCTTGCCCTCTTCCTTGGGCTTGCCCACGGGGATGGCCGGGATGGTGACGCCTTCCCGCATTTCCCACCACTTGGGCTTCTCGAACGAGTACGGGACCTCGGTGTTGCCCTCGGTCATCTTGATGGCGCGGCTCTCCAGACGGTCGTACGCCTTGCGGGCGGAGGCGACCTTGAGCTCGGAGCCCCACTCCATCTCGCCGATGGCCTCGCACACGGCGTCCAGGCTCAGGAACGACGGGGCGATCTTGGCCAGCGCGCCGAGGATGCGCGCTTCGGTGTGGTCTTCCTTGTAGACCCAGAGGCCGGAGAAGGACGCTTTGGCCCGGATGAGGGCCAGCGTGTAGGGCGCCTCCTTCTTGTGGATGTCGCGCAGCAGCTCGTCGAACGACCGGATCGACGTCATCAGCAGGGTGCCGTTGGGTTGGGTGACCCGGTTGATGGGCTGCAGACCGTACCAGGCCCATGACTCCACGCCTTTGGAGAGCGTGTCGTCGACGCAGATCGTGACGTCGACCGACTTCGGCTCGTAGCGGGCCATGTTCTGCTCGAGCTCTTCCTTCGTGTCGGCGACGATCGCGAAGTCCTTGGCGGGGATGCCGTTTCGCTGCGGGCTGTCGCCGTAGCGTCCGAACGCGATGCCCCATCGCCCGGCCTTCCGTGACGACAGCACGATGCCGCGGACGATACGCGCCGCGAGGTTCTTCTGGAAAATGCCCCGGTAGACGATTTCTGCGGTCAACGCTGCCATGCGCTCCTCCTGAGCCTGCTGGTCCTGAGCTGGTCCGGTGGTCCGACCAGAAGAATGCCCTTACACCGTCAGGGCTGTCAAGCCCTTGCCAGAAACCCGGTCAGAGCGCCCGTGAACGCCTCGGGCTGCTCGAGGTTCGACAAGTGGGCGGCCGACGGGAGAATCACCAGCTCGCTCCCCTTGATGCGCTCGTTCATCACTTTCGACGCGGCCACCGGCGTGCCCTGATCCTCCTCGCCGACGATGATGAAGGTCGGGATCGAGATCGCCGCGATCCGGTCCGTCAGATCGAGCGCCGAGATCGCGTGACAGCACCCCGCGTAACCGCGCGGCGGCGTCGAACGAATCATGGTCGCGACCTTGTCGACCACGTCCTTGCGCCGCTCGCGGAACGGCGCGGTGAGCCAGCGCGCCAGCGTCGGCTCGACCAGCGGGTCCATGCCTTGGGTCTCGGCGGTCTTGATGCGATCGGCCCAGAGCGGCCTGGCCTCGGCGGGAATGCGGCTCGACGTGTCGCACAGCGAGAGGCTCGCGAACAGCTCCGGGTGCTTCAGCGCGAGGGTCTGGCCGATCATGCCGCCCATCGACAGGCCGACCCAGTGCGTCCGGGAAATGCCGAGCGCCTGGAGCAGCTGCCGCGCGTCCTCTGCAAGCTGATCAAGGGTGTAAGCCCCGCCCGGCGCCTCGGTGGCGCCATGACCGCGCGTCTCGTAGTTGAGTACACGGTAGCGGGCCCGGAGCGCGGCCACCTGCGGGTCCCACATCGACAGATCGGTCGCCAGCGAGTGGCTCAGCGTCACGACCGGCGCATTCGCCGGACCTTCCAGCGTGTAGTTCATCTCGATCCCGTTCGCCTTCACCTTCATCTGTTCGTCTCCCTTCTCCGTCTGACCATCTCGCAAAAATACCGGTGGACGGCCTGCTCGCCGGTCACCTCGGGGTGGAACGTGGCCACGAGCACCGTCCCTTGCCGGGCCATGACGGGATCGTCGCCCTGACGCGCGAGCACCTCGACACCCTCGCCGACCCGCCGGATGCGCGGGGCGCGGATGAACATCATCTCGATCGACGCCGGGGCGCCGTCGAGCACGGCGGTGCCGCTGACCTGGAACGACTCGCGCTGGCGGCCGTACGAATTTCGCTCCACGTCCACGTCGATGAACCCGAGCGAGAACTGGCGGGGGTTCTCGACCTCCCGCGCGAGCAGGATGAGCCCGGCGCAGGTCCCGAACATGGGTTTGCCCGCGGCGTGGAACTTTTCCAGCGCGGGCACGAAGTGCCACTCGTCGATCAGCTTGAGCAGGGTCGTGCTCTCCCCGCCGGGCATGACGAGCCCGTCGAGGTCCGCGAGCTGCTCGGGCTTGCGGACCTCGACGGGGTCCACGATCATTGCACCGCTCGCCTCACCGCCCGACGCGGTTCGGCTCGCACTGCGCCCGCACGCCTTCAGCGTCTTCACGTGGAGCGCGAAGTCACCCTGAAGGGCGAGCACGCCAATTTTCACTCCTACCAGCCTCTGGTTTGCAGCAGCTCGCTTTCCGGGAGCTTGGAGGTCTCGATGCCGGGCATGGCCTCGCCGAGATCCTCGCTGACCTTCACCAGCACGTCGGGGTCCTTGTAGTGCGTGGTGGCCTGGACGATGGCCTTCGCGCGCTTGGCCGGATCCTCCGACTTGAAGATGCCCGAGCCCACGAAGACCGCCTCGGCGCCGAGCTGCATCATGAGCGCGGCGTCAGCCGGGGTCGCGATGCCTCCCGCGGAGAAGTTGGGCACGGGCAGGCGGCCCGCCTTCGACACCCAGCGGATCAGGTCGTAGGGCGCGCCGAGGTTCTTGGCCTCGGTCATCAGCTCCTCGGGGCCGAGCGTGGTCAGCCGGCGGATCCCCGAGATCACCGCGCGCATGTGCCGGACGGCCTCCACGATGTTGCCGGAGCCCGCCTCGCCCTTGGTGCGGATCATCGCGGCGCCCTCGCCGATGCGCCGGAGCGCCTCGCCGAGATCGCGGCAGCCGCACACGAACGGGATGCGGAACGCGAACTTGTCGATGTGATAGTGCTCGTCGGCCGGGGTGAGCACCTCGGACTCGTCGATGTAGTCCACGCCCAGGGCCTCGAGGATCTGCGCCTCGACGAAGTGGCCGATGCGGGCCTTCGCCATCACCGGGATGGTGACGGCCTTCTGGATCTCCTGGATCTTCCGCACCGGCGACATCCGCGCGACGCCACCCTGCTTGCGGATGTCCGAGGGCACGCGCTCGAGGGCCATCACCGACGCGGCGCCCGCGTCTTGCGCGATCTTGGCCTGCTCGGCGTTGGTGACGTCCATGATCACGCCGCCCTTGAGCATCTCGGCCAGACCGATGTGCTTGCGTTCCGCGATCCGCAGCTCGTTCAGCTCAGTCATTGCGTTCTCCTTGTTTGGATTTCGTGCTTCGTCCGCATCACACGACCGGGACGGTGGCGCGCTCGGGCAGCGGGCTCCGTGGCCGGCGACGCTGCGCCTCGCGCACGGCCTCGCCGAGCCGCTGGACGCCGCGCTCGATGTCGCCCGTCGGCAGCGACGAGAACGACAGGCGGAGGGCCCGCGAGCCGCTGCCGTTGAGGAAGAACACGTCGCCCGGCGTGAAGGCGACGCCTCGCTCCAGCGCGAGCGGGAGCAATCTCGCCGCGGTCACCCCCTCCGGCAACGTCAGGAACAGCGAGAACCCGCCGGTCGGCTCCGTCCACGTCGTGGACGTGGGCATGCGCTGCTTGAGCGCGCCCAGCAGCACCTCGCGGCGCCGGCGATACTCGCGGGCGACCCGCGCGGCGTGCCGGTCGAGCAGTCGCCGCTCGCAGAAGCAATGGACGGCGGCCTGGATCAAGGCGCTGGTGTGCAGGTCGGCCAGCTGCTTGGCCGCCTGCAACCGCTCGATCACCGGCGGCGGCGCCACGAGCCAGCCCAATCGCAGCCCGGGAAAGAGGATCTTCGAGAACGTGCCGATGTAGATGACCACGCCGTCGGTGTCGTGTGACTTCAACGGTCCGAGGGGACGCAGCCCGTAATAGAGGCTGCCGTCGAACCCGTCCTCCACGATCGGCACCTGGTGGCGGGCGGCCGCGGCGAGCAGGCGCCGGCCCGTCTCCACGGTCATCCCGAGCCCGGTCGGGTTGTGACAGGTCGGCTGGCAGTAGAAGAGCTTCGGGCCGTGCCGCTCGAGCACGCGCTCGAAGACCTCCGGGCGAGGCCCGCTCTCGTCCCACGGCACCGCCGCGAGCTGAGCGCCGAAGGACCGAAAGACCTGCATCGCGCGCGGGTAGGTCGGCTGCTCGATGGCCACCACGTCGCCGGGATCGACGAGGGTGCGGGCGATGAGATCGAACCCCTGCTGCGAGCCGTTGACGATCATGATCTCGTCGGGCGAGGCTTCGAGGCCGAAGCGCAGCAGGTACGTGGAGAGATAGCGGCGCAGCGGCGGATAGCCGGCCACGGGATAGTACTGGAGCAGCGCCTCGCCCTCCCGCCGGATCACCTCGTTGAGCGCGCGTCGAAAGGCGTCGGTGGGAAACAGCGCGCTGTCCGGCATGCCCCCGGCGAAGGAGATCACGCCGTTGCCGGCGGGAGTCGGGCCCGCGGAGGCGCGCCGGCGCTCGTCTTCGGCGCCGATGATCTGCGCCGTCCGGGAGAAGATCTCGGACCACTCGATGGTGGCCGCGCGGCGGGCCACGGCCGGCTCGGCGGCGACGCGCTCGGCCGGACGCTCGGCCACGAACGTCCCCTGCCCCACCCGCGCGCGGGCCAGGCCGGCGGCGACCAGCTCTTCGTACGCCAGCACCACGGTGGCGCGGTTGACCCCGAGCTCGTCGGCCAGCTCGCGCGTGGCGGGCAGCTTGGCGCCCGAGGGCAGGAGCCCCTCGCGCATCAGCCGCTCCAGGTGCGCCTGGATCTGGCGGGCCAGCGGCACCGGCTTGTTCCGATCGAGCAGGATCTGCATAGGTTCGCTCGCCCAGCCATTCTTGCTCGAAAATATGGGGCGTCAAGGACCAATTGGAGGGGTGCGCGGCCGACCATTCCGGCGCCCCGGTATAATGGCCGCGCAGCGCATTCAGCGGGCCAGGAGGACCAATCAATGGCGGGTGAGGCACCGATCACGCAGGCGGTGAAGTGGATCGACGATCAGCTCCTGGACCGCCCTCAGGCCGACCGCCTCAAGCTCGTGGACGAGGCGGCCCAGCGCTTCGATCTCACCCCGCTCGACGCCGAGTTCCTCTACCGCCACCTCGCGGAGCGCGCCAAGCCCAAAGCCTGACCGTCGCCGTCCTCAGGCGTCCCGCAGTCGGACGATGGTGGCGCCCCAGCCGCCGCGCGCGGGCGGAGCGTCGGCGAGCGAGACGACCAGCTGGTGGCGTGAGAGCACGGCGCGAACGATCGACCGCTGCACCCCGATCCCCCGCCCGTGGACGATTCGGACTTCCCGGAATCCCCGCTCGTGCGCGGCCTTCAGGTACTCCTCGACCACGGACGCCACGTCGCGCGGCCCGAACGAATGCAGATCTAAGACGTCTTCGATCGGAATCTGAATCGGTTCATCGTCCACCGACTCAGATCTTTGGTCCGGCCATGACGTGCCGCTGCCAGTGGTCGTAGCTCAGGAGATCCTCCCCCGAGAGCTTGCACTGTCAGAACGTGGCGGCCCGCTCGAAGAACGGGACGTCGACGACGAGGACGTTCTCGGCCCGCGCGGTCTCCGCAACTTTCTGGGTCACCATCTGGCGCACGAACGGAATGGGGATGCGTCCCAGACGATGCAGCACGTCGTCGGTGCAGCGCACGCGCGTGCCCGGAAGCACGGGCCCTTCGGTCGCCGCCATCTCGTCCGGCGCGTGCTCGCAGGTCTCGGGAACGAGCTGCTGCAGGCGCAGCGACACGTACTCGGTGACCCAGGCCTGGATTCCCGCCTTCGCGGCGTCCAGGCCCGCGCCCGAGGCCAGGCGCTCGTTCAGCGCGCCGAGCAGCGCTTCCAGCCGGCCGAGCCGCGCTTCGAGCGCGTCCAGCCGTCGATCGAGATTCGAATCACTCATCGATTCCCCCAACGATTGGTCATGGTGCGAGCGGAGGCCGGCGGGTATGCCAGTCGGTGGCGCGCTGGTACGTATCCGCGGCGCGCAGCACCGTGGCTTCGTCGAATGGACGGCCGACGATCTGAAGGCCGATGGGCAGACCGTCTGAGGTGAAGCCGCACGGCAGCGCGCAGGCCGGGTGGCCGGTGAAATTGAACGGACGCGTGAAGCGCAGCAGCGACGACCGCACGTCGATCGTGCCTTCGCCGGCGTCGACCTCCGTCTCGCCGATCCGCGTGGCCGGGATGGGCGTGGCCGGCGAGAGCAGCACGTCGCGCCGGGCCAGCGCCGCGTCCACCGCGGCCCGCACGAGCGCGCGCGCTTGCTGGGAGCGGACGTAGTGCACGCCGCTCACGAACGCGCCCGCGCGCAGCCGCTCGATGACGTCGGGCTGGTAATCGCCGGGCCGCCCGCGCACCCACTCCGCGTGATACGCGAGCGCCTCCGACGCGACGATGGCCATCGAGCCCGCGGCGACGCTGCCGACGTGCTCGAGCGTCACCTCGTCCACGTGGGCGCCCAGGCCTTCGAGCGTCTTCACCGCGCGGTCGACCGCGTCACGAACTTCCGGGACCGCCGCGTCGACAAAGCCTGAGCGCAGCACGCCCACGCGCAGTCCCTTGACGTCGCCCGTCAGCGCCGCCGAGTACTCGGGCACGGGCAGCACGCTGGTCGTGGGATCCGCCGGGTCATACCCCGCGAGTGCCTTCAGCACGAGCGCGGCATCCGTCGCCGAGCGCGTCATCGGACCGGCGTGGTCCATCGACCACGACAGCGGCAACACGCCCGCGCGGCTCACGCGGCCATACGTCGGCTTCAGCCCGGTGATCCCGCACAGCGACGCGGGAATGCGGATCGATCCGCCGGTGTCGGAACCGAGCGCGAACGGGACCAGGCCGGCCGCCACCGCCACGCCCGAGCCCGAGGACGATCCGCCGGCGATCCGCTCTTCACTCGCGTCCCACGGGTTGAGCGAGGTGCCGTAGTGCACGTTCAGACCTTCCGGACCGTACGCGAACTCGTGCATGGTGAGCTTGCCGAGCGAGATCGCCCCGGCGGCGGCCAATCGACGGACGACGGTCGCGTCCTCCGCCGGCACCCGGTCGGCGAGAATCTTCGACCCGCCCGTCGTGCGGACTCCCGCGGTGTCGAAGAGATCCTTCAGCGCGAACGGCACGCCGTGCAGCGGCCCCCGCGAGCGCCCGGCGGCCAGCTCAGCCTCGGCGGCGCGCGCGGCCTCGAGGGCGGCGTCCGCGGTGAGCGTGATGAAGCAGCGCAGACGCGCATCGAGCGCCGCGATGCGATCGAGATGCGCGCGGACGACCTCGACCGGCGAGACGTCCTTGGTCGCGATCGAGCGCGCGAGGTCGGCGACGGACGTCCAGTGCAGATCGGCCATCACACCACCCGGTACTGCGTGACGGGCTCGACGGAGGCCAGCGGCAGCGCCTCCAGCCGCTCGAGCGCCTGGAGCGCGCGCTCGATCGCGGACCGCAGCGGCTCGAGATCCGAGGGCGCGAAGTCGAACCCGGCCAGGCGCGCGGTGCGTTGCAGCGTTTCCACGTCGACGGAATTCATCCGCGTGAGGATACCATCACCGCGCGTCGCGGAAACCCGGCTAGAATCGAAAGTCGTGGCCCTCACGCTCACCGTGCTCACCGATCCCGCCGATCCCGCGGCGCGCCGCGACGTCGCTCTCACCGGCGGGAACGTGCTCAAGGCGGCCCAGGCCGCGGGGATCGAGATCACCGCCATCTGCGGGGGCCGCGGGCGCTGCACGTCCTGCCGCATCAAGTTCGTGTCCGGCGCGCCGCCGCCGCCGACGCTGGGCGACGAGGTCCAGCTCGGCGCCGATCTCGTACGCGAGGGCTACCGTCTGGCCTGCCAGTGTCGTCCGAGCGAAGCCGCGATCGTGCAGCTGGCGCCGCCGCTCCAGGAGGAATCGTTCCAGATTCTCGCCGCCGTGCCCGGCGCGGCGCGCGCGAGCGGCGTGGTCATCGACGCGGGCATCGTCAAGCAGGTCGTGAAGGTCGACCTGCCGCGCGAGGAGCACCGGCAGACGTCCGACCTCGACCAGCTGCTGACCGCGATCGGCCATGAAGCTGCCGACGTCGGCCCGAGCGTGCTGGGGACGCTTCCCGCCGCCCTGCGCGGCGACGACGGTCAGGTCACGGTGACCACGTTCGGCCGCCGCGTCCTCGCCGTCGAGCGCGGCGACACCGCGCTCATGAAGTTCGGTCTCGCCATCGACGTCGGGACCACCAGCGTGGTGACGACCTTGCTGGAGCTGGAATCGGGCGAGCAGCTCGCCGCGGTCTCGAGCCTCAATCCACAATCCGCGTTCGGCGGCGACCTCATGTCGCGGATCGCCTTCGCCCAGTTCAACCCCGGCAACCTGCGCAAGCTCACCACCCGGATCGTCGGGCTCCTGAACCAGCACGTCGCCGAGGTGTGCCGCGAGGCGGGCGTGCTGTCGAAGTGGATCTACAAGGCCGTGGTGGTCGGCAACACGTGCATGCATCACCTGCTGCTCGGCATCGATCCCTCGTACGTGGGGCTGGCGCCCTACGCGCCGGTGATGCGCCATCCGCTGGTGCTGCCCGCGCGCGACCTGCCGCTCAAGATCGCGCCGGAGGCGCGCGTGTGTCTGCTCCCGCTGGTGGCCGGCTTCGTGGGCGCCGACGCCGTCGCGGTCGCGATCGCCACCCGCATCTACGCCGCCACCGACGTTCGGGTGGCCGTCGACATCGGAACCAACGGTGAGGTCCTGCTCGGCTCGCCCGATCGGCTGTGGGCGTGCTCGGCGCCGGCGGGCCCCGCCTTCGAAGGCTCCCAGATCCGTCACGGAATGCGCGGCGCGTCCGGCGCCATCGACCGGGTGACCATCGACGACGACGTCCACGTCCACACGATCGGCGAGACCGACCCGCTCGGCATCTGCGGGTCCGGGCTGATCGATCTGCTCGCGGGACTCCTCGACGCCGGCGTGATCGACCCGACGGGACTGATCCAGGTCGAGCGGCGCGACGAGCTGCCGCCACGGCTGGGCGATCGCGTGGTGATGCGCGGCGAGGAGCGCCAGTTCATCGTGCTGAGAGCCGGCGAGGCGGGCGCCGCGCGCGAGATCGTGCTGACCCAGGACGACGTTCGGCAAGTCCAGCTCGCCAAGGGCGCGATCGCCTCGGGCGTCGCCATGCTCATTCACGTCGCCGGGATCCGGCTCGACGGCGTCGCCGAGCTGATGCTGGCCGGCGGCTTCGGCAACTACGTGTCGATCCCCAGCGCGCTGCGCATCGGGCTCATCCCCGCGCTGCCCGTCGAGCGCGTTCGGTATGTCGGCAACGCGGCGTCGCTGGGCGCCCAGCTCTGCCTGCTCTCCGAAGCCGAGCGCTCGCGCGCCGCGGAGATCGCCGCGCGCATCGAGCACGTCTCGCTGGCCGCGCACCCGGACTTCGAGCAGATCTTCGTGGACTGCATGAACTTCCCGCCCCTCGCGTCATGAGCGCTCCGCCCCCCGCTTCGCTGCGTTTGCCGCCGGAGACACTCGGGGCGACGGCGGGACCGTGCGAGCAGACGATCGACGCGCGATGGCTCATGGCCTACGCGGGAGCGCTCGGCGAGACCGACGCGCGCTACTTCGACACGATCGCGGCGTCGGGACCGGCCGCGCATCCGCTCTTCTCGGTCTGCTACGAGTGGCCGGTGGCCGTCGCGCTGCGCGACCGTGCGATCGGCGAAGCGATCTCGCCGTTCAGCGTCCACGCGACGCACGACGTCGTGGTTCATCGTCCGCCGCGCGCGGGCGACCGGCTCAGCACGACCGCGCGCATCGTCGAAGTCCGCCCCGTGAAGGCGGGCAGCCTGGTGATCGGCCGCTACGACACCGTCGACGCGGCCGGCGCGCCCGTGACCACCACGCACTACGGCTCGATCTACCGCGGCGTCGCCTGCGCTATCCAAGCAGAGACTTCAGCAGAGAATTCAAGTACCGCCCCGGCGCAGCCGGGGCGCGACGCGCCCGGGGGGGTTTGGGGGGAGCCGAAGGGGCCCCCCAACTGGACAATCCAAGTGCCCATCAGCGCTCACCTCGCGCACGTCTACACCGAGTGTGCACGGATCTGGAACCCCATCCATACCGACATCGCGGTCGCGCGAGCCGCCGGTCTGCCCGGACTCATCCTTCACGGAACCGCCACTCTCGCGCTCGCCGTCTCGCAGGTCGTCACGCGTGAGCTGGGCGGCGATCCCGGACTCGTCCGTCGTGTCGCGGCCCGCTTCACCGGCATGGTGCCGATGCCGTCGTTCGTGACCGTCCGTGGGTACGAATCACAGACCGGACACGTCGACTTCGACGCGATCGATGCCGCCGGGCGCGTCGTGCTCGGCCGAGGAGTGGTCAAGCGATGAAGCAGATGAGCCGCCGCGAGCGCCTGCTCGCCGCCGTCAACGGCGAGCCGACCGATCGCACGCCCTACGCCTTCTGGCGCCACTTCCCGCAGATCGACACCAACCCGGCCGGGCTGGCCCAGGCCACCCTCAGGTTTCACGAGCGCTATGGTTCTGACTTCCTCAAGATCACCCCGGCCGGCAGCTACGCGGTCGAGGCGTGGGGCTGCGTGGAGAGCCCCGACGTCCGGCCCGACGGCCATCGGCCCTGCGCCACCTGCGCGGTGCGCCACGCCGAGGACTGGAAGCGCATCGGGGTGCTCGATCCCACGACGGCGGCCGGCTACTCCCTGCACGTCGAGACGATCCTGCGCATGGGCTTCGATCGCCGCATCGGCGACGCGCCCGCCCTGCCCACGGTGTTCTCGCCGCTCTCGCTGGCCAAGAAGCTCTCGGGCGATCGGCTGCGGGACGATCTCCGCGCCCACCCCGACCTCGTCCGCGGCGCGCTCGAAGCGATCACCGAGACCCTGATCAGGTTCGCCGACGTGGCGCTGACCGAGGGCGCCTCCGGCGTCTTCTATTCGATCCAGGCCGCGAGCCTCGGCCAGCACACCGAGGAGGAGTACGCGGAGTTCGGCGAGCCCTACGACCGGCGCTTCCTCGAGTCGCTGGGCTCACGCTCGATCCTGACCGTCATCCACTGTCACGGCGAGCGGCTGATGTTCGATCGCCTCGCCCGCCTGCCCGGTCACGTCTGGAACTGGGACGACCGGGGGTCGGGGCCCTCGCTCGCGCAGGGCCGCGCCGTGGTGAGCGGAGCCCTCGCGGGCGGGCTCGATCAGTGGAAGACCCTGCGCGACGGCACGCCCGAGAAGGCCGTGGCGGAGGCGGAAGACGCGCTCGCCCAGACCGACGGGCGCGGTCTGATCGTCGCCGCCGGTTGCGTGCTGCCGATGGACACTCCCGACCCCAACGTCGCCGCCGTCGTCCGCCGCCTCGGCGGCCCCCTCAAGCCCGTCCCCGGCGCCGTCTTTCGGTGACGGAGGGTGCGCGGGACTACTTCGCGACGTTGAAGCGGAAGTGACAGACTTCGCCGTCGCGCACGACGTAGTCCTTGCCTTCCAGGCGGAGCTGGCCGCGGGCGCGGAGGTCGGCGAACGAGCCTTCGACCGTGATCAATTCGTCGTAGGTGTTGACCTCGGCGCGGATGAAGCCGCGCGCGATGTCCGAGTGGACCGTCCCCGCGGCATCCTGGGCCCGCGTTCCCCGCGGGATCGGCCAGGCCCGCACCTCGTCCTCGCCCACCGTGAAGAAGGACACGAGGCCCAGCAGCGCGTAGCAGTCCTGGAGCAGCCGGCGTAGGGCGGGCTCGCGCAATCCGAGATCGGCGAGGAACGCCGTCTGCTCCTCGCCGCTGAGCTGAGAGATCTCAGCCTCGATCACCGCCGACACCCAGCCCACGCGGGTGTGCGGGCGCGCCGCGACCGCTTCCAGCCCGAACCGCTCGACCACGCGCTCGCCGTCGGCGACGGCCGCCTCGTCGAGGTTCACGCAGTGCAGGATCGGCTTCTGGGACAGGAACGTGAAGCCGCGGATGACCTTGGCGTCGTCCGCGGAGATGTCGACGACACGCAGCGCCCGCTCAGCCTCCAGCTCGCCTTGAAGACGCCGGAGGATCTCCTGCTCCTTCACCTCGGCGTCGGTCCGGCGCTTCTTGATCGACGCCTCCAGCCGCTCGAGCCGGCGCTCGATGACCTCGAGGTCGGCCAGGATCAGCTCCGTTTCCAGGTCCGAGATGTCGCGGCGGGGATCGGGTCCGGGCAGCGCCGGATCGTCGAACGCGCGGACCACGTGAAGGAGCGCGTCGGCGTCGCGGAACTCCTTGGTGTCGAGCCCGCTCCGCTCGCCCTTGGCGATCCCCGCCAGGTCGACCACCTCGAAAGTCGCGAACGTGGTCTTCTTCGGCTTGAACATCCCGCTCAGCCGGTCGACGCGCGGATCCGGCACCCGCGCCACGCCCGTGTGCAGCTCCGCCCGGCCCGTGTCGTAGCGCGAGGTGGCCACGTTGGCCCCCGTGAGGAGATTGAACAGCGTCGTCTTCCCGCCCTTGGGCAATCCGATGAGTCCGATCTTCATGCGCTCGATTCTCGCCCAACGCCGACCCCGAAGCTACCGACCCGCGTGATAGATCGGCCGCGATGCCGGCCCGCGACGCTGCCTCGCCCAACCGGCCACCCAGCCGGTCTACGGGGTCATCGCCGCCACCCTCATGGCGGGAGACCGGCTGGCTCCGGAGCTGATCGTGGCGAGCGTGGCGGTGACGGTGGGCATCTGGCTGATCGGCCGCTGACGGCCGCCCCGGCCGGTATAATTCGCCTGATGCCGAGCCAGCCGTCGAAGAGCATCGAGACCGTTCCGAACCCGCACCCCGATCGCGACTACGAGGTCACGATGACGGTGCCGGAGTTCACCTGCCTCTGCCCGATCACGGGCCAGCCCGACTTCGCGACCCTGCGCATCCGCTACGTCCCCGACCAGCACCTGGTCGAGCTGAAATCGCTCAAGCTCTACGTGTGGTCGTATCGCAACGAAGGCGCCTTCCACGAGGACGTGACCAACCGCATCCTGGATGATCTGGTGGCGGCGGCGCGGCCGCGGTTCATGGAGATCGTCGGCGACTTCAACGTCCGCGGCGGCATCAAGACCGAAATCCGCGTCACCTACGGCAAGCCCGTCGATCTGCCCTGATTCGTCCAGCTCGAGCTAAATAATCCTCGGGAAATTGGTCGACCGTTTCACGTCGGGGGGTCGAGCGCCGATTTCGCAGAAAAGAGGAGCGAAGCTCCTCTTTTTGAGGACCCAGGCCAGCCGACCCCCCGACGTGAAACGGTCGACCAATTTCCCGAGCTCCATTTAGCGCTCCCGCGGCATGTACGTATCGCGTATCGCCGCGTAGATCGCGTGCAGCACGACCAGGTGGAGCTCCTCGATGTGCTGCATGTTCTCGCTGGCCACGAGGACGCAGTGGTCGCAGAGCGGCTTGAGCTTGCCGCCGTCGCCGCCGGTGAGCCCCACCGTGACCGCGCCCTGCGCCCGCGCCAGCGTCAGCGCGTTCAGCACGTTGGGAGAGTTGCCGCTGCCGCTGATCGCCATCACCACGTCACCGCGGCCCACGAAGTTGCGGAGCTGCTCGGCGAAGACCTGATCGTACGCGGTGTCGTTGGCCCAGGCCGTCATCAACGACACGTTGCTGGTCAGGCTCAGCACCTTGAAGCGCCGCGGGAAGCCGCGCATCCCGCCCTTGCCGAGGTCGTTGACGAAGTGCTCGGCGTTGGCCGCGCTGCCCCCGTTGCCCATCACGTAGATGAAGCGCTCCGCCTCCAGCGCCCGCACGAGGGCCGCGATCACGCCGTCGATGGCGGCGACGGGAAGCTTGCGGAGCGTGTCGGCGCTCGTCGCCAGATAGCGCTCGAGATAGCTGACCCGGCTCATACCAATTCCATCATTTGGAACGGACACTTTTGAGGAAACGAATCAGGGCGCGGTTGAAGGCCTCGGTTTGCTCGAGGATCAGCCAGCGACCGCCGGGGATCACGCTGAGTCGGGAGCGGCGGATCAGCTTGGCCAGCGCCCGCGCGAAGTCGGGGGGCGTGAAGATGTCGTCCCGGCCGGCCACGACGAGGGTCGGCACCTTGATCGTCCCCAGGCGCGCGACGCGAGTGCCGTTCCAGGCGGCGACGCCGCGGGCCTGGCGCTCGATGGCCTCGGCCTTGGTCTGGTGCGGATAGGACAGGGCCGCGCGAAACGCCATCTCGACGTTGTCCTTCCGCTCGAAGAACGCGGGACCGAAGATCCACGGAAAGAACACGTGACGGTAGCGCTCCTCGATGGGCACCCGCGAGACCAGCGACGCCCACGACTCCACCACCCGCAGGAACCGCGCGTCGGCGGTCGCCCAGGTGGAGACCAGGGTCAGCGAGCGGACGATCTGCGCGTGCCGGAGCGCCAGCTCCTGGGCGACGGTCCCGCCCATCGAGAGGCCGACCACGTGGGCGCGGGGGATCTTCAGCTCGCGCAGCAGCGCGACGGCATCCTCCGCGAGCTGGGCCGTCGTGTACACGGGCTCCGGCGGCAGGTCGGTCTCACCGACGCCCCGATTGTCGAACGTGATCACCCGGAAGGACGGGGCCAGCGCCTTGACCTGGGGCGCCCACATCGCGCCCGGCATCGACAGCCCGGCGATGAGCAGCACGGGATCGCCTGTCCCGGCGACCTCGTAGTGCAGCCGGATCCCGTTGAGGATGGCGTAGGCCATCTCAGCGGGGCGCCCGGGGGACGACGGTGACCTTGATGGAGTCCGGCGCGCGATGGGCGGCGAAGGCGGCGTCGATGGAGCCCAGGTCGAACCGATGGGTGAGTAGCGGTCCGGTGCGCACGCGGCCCGTCTCCAGCAGCCCGAGGGCCTGGGGGAACTCGTCCTGGTAGATCATCGACCCGACGATGGTGATCTCGTGTCGGACGATCGGGAAGAACGACAGCGTCGTCGGCTCGTGCGGGAGCCCGGTGAGCACGACGCGCCCGCCGGGCCGGGCCAGCGCCACCGCGTGGTTCACCGCATCGGCCGTCCCCGCGGTCTCGACGACGAGATCGACGCCCTCGCGCCCGGAGAACCGCCTGGACAGGACGTCGAGCGGGCCGTCGGCGACCGCGTGGGTCTCGTCGGCCCCCAGCTCGCGGGCGAGCGCGAAGCGGCGCGCGCTCCGGCTCACCACCAGGACCCGGACGCCCGCCGCGCGCAGCACCTGGAGCGCGAGCAGTCCGAGCGTCCCGCCGCCGACGACCGCCGCCGTTTGGCCGGGCTTGGGAAGACCCCGGTTGACGGCGCGGACCACGACGGCCAGCGGCTCGGCGATGACCGCCGCGTCGTCTGGGACGGAATCGGCGACGGGCCAGCAACACTTCGCGGGCAGCGCGGCGAGCTCGGCGAACGCGCCGTCCGCGTCGATGCCGATGGCGGTTCGCCGGGGGCAGAGGTTGCGGTTGCCCTCGAGGCAGAGGGGGCAGCGTCCGCACGAATAGTTCGGCTCGGCGACCACGCGCTGCCCCACCCGGAGGTGCGCGACGTTCCCGCCGATGGCTTCGATCCGACCCACGAATTCGTGGCCCATGATCAAGGGATAGGTCACCGGCCGGTCGCCGCTCCAGATCCGATAGTCGGTCCCGCACAGGCCGGCCAGGGCAACGCGGACGAGCGCATCGTCGGGCCCGAGGTCGGGGGTGGCAGACGGGCCGACCGTGAGCGAGCGGGGGCTCCGCAGAACGGCCGCGTTCACGCCGTCAATCTACCATGGGACCTCGCCACGGCCCCGCAAACAAGGGCCTACGCCGCGGTGTGGCCGCCGTCGAGGTAGATGGTTTGACCGGTCATGAAGTCGGAGGCCGACGAGGCCAGATAGACGGCGAGGGGGCCGATTTCCTCCGGCCGCCCGCGGCGGCGGGCGGGAACGTCGCGGAGCAGGCGGTCGGCGAGGCGGGTGTCGCCGGTGTCGAAGGCCGGCGCCGACATGTCCGTCTCGAACCAGCCCGGCGCGATGGCGTTGACCTGGATGTTGTGGCGCGCCCACTCGACCCCGAGCGTGCGGGTGAACGCGACGATCGCACCTTTGGTGGCTGAGTAGATCGTGTAGCCGGGCAGGCCGATGGCCCCCAGCATCGACGACACGTTGACGACCTTGCCCGCGCCCTGGGCGATGAGATGGGCGGCGGCGGCCCGACAGCCGTTGATCACGCCGCCGAGGTTGACGTCGAGCAACGCACGCCACTCGTCCGGCGTCCACTCCACCAGCGGCTTCACCCGGGCGACGCCCGAGTTGTTGACCACGATGTCGAGCCGGCCCAGCGCGCCGATCGCCGACCGCATCAGCGTCTCGACGGCCGCATAGCTGGTCACGTCGGTCGGGACCACGAGGGCCCGGCGCCCCGCGCCCTCCACGAGGTGGGCGGTCTCCTCGAGGTCCGGTTTCGAGCGCGCGGCCAGCGCGAGATCGGCGCCGGCCTCGGCCAGCGCCACGGACATCGCGCGACCGAGACCCCGCGACGCGCCGGTGACGACCGCGACCTTCCCGGCGAGCGTCACCGGTAGAGGTCTTCGAGCGCGTCCCGGTATTTCTCGGAAACGACCTTGCGCTTGACCTTGAGGGTGGGGGTCAGCTCCCCACCCTCCTGGGTGAAGTCCTGGGCCAGGAGGGTGAACTTCTTGATCTTGGCGTACGACTGGAGCTGCGTGTTCTTCTCCTCCACCGTGCGGCCGACCCGCGCGACCACCTTCGGGTTCTTCACGGTCACGGCGGGATCGGTGGTGAGGATCCCCTGCTCGCGGGCGAACTTCGTCAGCTCCTCGGGGTTGAGGGTGATCAGGGCCACCGGGAACGGTCGCCGGTCGCCGTACACCATGGCCTGACTGATGAACGGATCGGTCTTGAGCAGATTCTCGATGTTCTGGGGCGCCAGGTTCATGCCGCCCGCGGTGACGATGAGGTCCTTCTTCCGGTCGGTGATGTAGAGGAAGCCCTCGTCGTCGAGCCGGCCGATGTCGCCGGTGTGGAACCAGCCCGTCGGCTCGAAGACCTCCGCCGTCGCCTCGGGCTGCTTGTAGTACCCGCGGGTGGCGATGTTGGGGCCGCGGGCGAGGATCTCGCCGTCACCGGCGATCTTCAGCTCGACGCCGCTGAGCGCCTGCCCCACCGAGCCGAACTTGAAGCGCGAGGGCCGGTTGAAGGTGAGCGCGGGACACGTCTCGGTCAGCCCGTAGCCTTCGAGCACCAGGATGCCGGCCGCGTGGAAGAATTCCGCGATGTCCGGCGACAGCGGGGCGCCGCCCGACACCGCCCACCGCAGGCGGCCTCCGAGGGCGGCGTGGAGCTTCTCGAAGACGAGCCGGTCGGCCAGCTTGCGCTTGAAGGCGAGCCCGCCGGCCACGGGCTGGCCGGCCCGCTGGCGGCGACTCACCTCGCGCCCGACGTCCATGGCCCAGTTGAAGATCCGCTTCTTGATGGGCGAGCCCGCGTCCACCCCGGCGAGGATCCGCCCGTACACTTTTTCGAACACCCGCGGCACGCTGCAGATGAAGTGCGGGCGCACCTCCTTGAGGTTGTCGCCGACCTTGTCCAGGTTCTCGGCGAAGGCGGTGGTCAGCCCCTTGTACGGCCCCAGGAACGACTCGAGCCGCGCGAACGAGTGGGCCAAGGGCAGGAACAACAGGTGTACCCACCCCTCCTCCGCCGGGGTGGCCTGCCCGGAGGCGGTGACGGCGGCGAGGTGATTGCCGTGGGTCTGCACCACGCCCTTGGGCGGTCCCGTGGTGCCGGAGGTGTATACGATGGTGGCCACGTCGTCCGACGTGGTCGCCGCCACCCGGTCGGCCAGCGTGCTCTGGTGCGCCTCGCGCGCCTCCCGGCCGAGCCGGCGCAGGGTGTCCCAGGTCATCACGGCCTCGGCCGGCTGCTGCGCGTCGTAGCCGGACATCACCACGATCTGCTCGAGGCCTTTCATGTCCGGCCGGGCCTCCAGGGCCTTGGCGAGCTGCGAGGGGTCCTCGACGATCAGGGTCTTGGCCTGCGAGTCGTTCACCACGTAGGCGATCAGGTGCGGCGGATAGCTCGGGTAGATCGGCACGGTCACGCAGCCCGCGCTGAAGATGGCCATGTCGGCCTGCGCCCACTCCGCGCGGCTCGACGACAGCAGCGCGACCGCCTCGCCCTTCTGGCGGCCCAGCGCGATCAGCCCGAGGGCCAGCTCCCGCACGACGTCACCGACGTGCCGCCAGGTGATCGTCTTCCAGGTCCCCTGCTCCTTGAACTGCTGGGCCGGTTGGTCACCGCTCTTCTCCACACGGTCCCAGAACATCCGGGCCAGCGTGTCGTTCGCCATGGGGGTCCTCCTCGTATCTCTTTGCCGACGGTGAACGTTCCGCCGCATTGTCGCATCGGTGCGCCCGCCTGGTTGACGCACTGCGAAAAACACCTTGCCTCTGATAACGCGACGCGTTAGTCTGATTCTGACGGCGGCCGCGAGGCCACCGAAAGACCGGACGATGCAGGAGGACGACATGGACGACGCGGCGCGGGCTCAGGAAATGTGGACGCAGGTCACGGGCAAGAACTTCGAGATGCTCACGGTGTGGGCCGACGCCAACCAGCGCATGCTGCAGGACTGGGTCGACTTCACGTCGGGCGCGACCAAGGAAGGGCTGCGTCTCTACGGCGAGATGCAGACCAAGGCCCTCGAGGGCATGAAGGCGTGGGCGACGCTCACGGACGCGGTGGCCAAGACGACGAAGGAGACCTACGCGCGGGCCGCCTAGGCGGGCTTGCCCTTCCGCTTTTCCAGACGTTCTTCCAGCGCGCGGAGCCGCTCGCGGAGCGAGGAGACTTCCTCGCGGAGATGTTCGGCGTCCGGCTCCGCGCCTTCCCGCCGCGGCTCGGCGGCCGGGTTCGGTCCCCATCCGGAGCGGGCGGTCCACTCGCGGAACACGCGCTCCATCTCGCGCTGGTTGGTCACGACGCCCTCGAGGCTCGAGCGCATCGAGCGCTGGACGAATTCCTGCCACGCCTGGCCGTGCTTGATGAGCTGGTGCAGGAAGCCCGTGGGCAGTGTCCCGCGATGGTTCCGTTCGTGCTCGAGGATGATCTGGGTGAGGGTGACGGAGGTGAGGTCGTCGCCGGAGGCCGCGTCGACCACCGAGATCTCGCGGCCGCCGCGGATCATCTCCTCGATCTCGTCGAGGGTGACGTAGCGGCTCTCCTGGGTGTCGTACAGTTTTCGATTCGAATACCGCTTGATCACGTACGCCATCGACGTCGTCCCCTGGGGCCGCCCTGCCCACCCGGTAGGCACCTCGCAAATCCGCCCGAATCTAACACCGCGCGTCAAGCCCGACAAGAAGGGCGATGCTAGACTGAACGTCTCGACCTACCCCGCTGGAGGCAATTCATGAAGCTCACCGGCCGGACTGCTCTCGTCACCGGAGGCTCGCGCGGCATCGGGCGCGCCATCGCCCTGGCTCTTGCCGAGGAGGGCGCGGACGTCGCGGTCAACTACGTCGCGAACGAAGGTGCCGCGCGCGACGTCGTCGCCCAGATCGAGAAGACCGGCCGGCGCGGGATGATCGCCCAGGCCGACGTCGGCGATTTTCCCGACACCTTTCGCATGGCCCAGAGCGTGATCAAGGAGTTCGGTCACCTCGACATCCTCGTCAACAACGCCGGCATCAACTCCGACAAGACGTTCGTGAAGATGGATCACGCCTCGTGGCGCAAGGTGCTCTCCATCAACCTCGACGGCGTGTTCAACTGCACCAAAGTGTTCGTCGACCAGATGCTCAAGCAGAACTACGGCCGCGTGGTCAACATCACCTCGGTGATCGGGCAGATCGGCAACTTCGGCCAGGCCAACTACGCGGCCTCCAAGGCCGGGGTGGCCGCGTTCACGAAGTCGCTGGCCAAGGAGCTGGCCGGCAAGGGCGTCACTGTCAACGCGGTCGCGCCGGGATTCATCGAGACCGAGATGGTGGACAGCATCCCCGAGAAGGTGAAGGCCCGCCTGCTCGACCAGATCCCGCTGAAGCGCTTCGGCTCCGTCGAGGAGGTGGCGCGGGCCGTGGTCTACATCGTCTCGTCCGACGGTGACTACATCACCGGCGCCGAGGTGTCGATCAACGGCGGCTTGTTGATGTAGCGGCGGTCAGCATCGAGAGGCCGAAAGTGGCCCAGAGGGTCATGGCGCGGGCGGCCCAGGTCCAGGGCTGGAGGGCGAGCAGCACCGCGGGAACGGACGCCGGACGCTCGTAGACGACCGGGGCGCGCGAGGGCATGACCCAGGCCTCACCCGTCAGCACTTCTTCGCCGTGCTGATTGAGGCACACCGTCGACAAGCGAATACGGTTACGCTCACCCATCAGCTCCACCACCGTCACCCGCGCGGTGATGGTGTCGCCGACCTTCACCGGCTTCAGGAACTTCAAGGTCTGCGACAGATAGATGGCGCCCGGACCGGGGAGCTCGGTCCCGATGGCCGCCGAGATCAGTCCCGCGGTGAAGACGCCGGGAGCGATCGGCTCCTTGAACGACGTGCCCGCCGCGTACTCCGGATCGCTGTGGATGGGGTTGTAGTCGCCGACGGCTTCGACGAACTCCGCCACCCCGTCGGCGTCCACCTGACGGACGACCTCGGCGACGTCGCCCGTCCGCAGCTCGTGAATCGTCTTGCCGATCATGCACGCTCCTTCGGGGCCGTGTCCGGCCCCCGCGGGGCCGAAGCCGGGTCCGGCCCCCGCTGGACGGCCCTCAAGACGGCGTTCACGGCCTCCTCGATCCGCTCCACCCGCTCTTCCAGCTCGACGATCTGCCGGGCCACCGCGGTGAGCTGGGTGCGCGAGGCCAGGTTGAGGGTCTGCAGCGCCTGGTCGATCCCCTGCTCCGCGGCCTTCTTCATCGGGGCCGTGGTCACCAGCCACTGGTCGAGGTAACGGCCCAGCATCTGGGCGAAGGCCTCGGTGTTCATGACCTGGCTCAGCGCCCGCGACCACGCGTCGATGGACTGGTCGAGGAACTGCTTCCACTGCGACATCACGTCGGGCGTCATCGGGGTCTGGGCAAAGGCGCGGGCGGACGCCTGCACCCACTGCTCGACGAGCGGGCGCCAGAACGCCATCGGGTCCGCGGGCGGCGGCGGCGCGGCCGGCTGGGAGAACACCTTGCCCCACGCCGCGGCGCCTTCCTCGAGCTGCTTGCGCCACATGTCGAAGAGCTGCGCGCCGCTGTCACTCATCGTTCATTCCTCCATCCGTCAGGACGACCGGGGAGCGAGCCAGCCGGAGACCTTGGGCCAGCAGTGCAGGGCCGCGCCCCGTCCGGCGATCAGCGAGATGTGGCCACCGGGCAGCTCGACGTACTCCTTGTCGCGGCTCGACACCGCGTCCATCAGCGCCCGCACGCAGGCCGGCGGCGCGATGTAGTCCTCCTTGGCCCCCACCACGAAGAGCGGACACGTGACCGACGACAGGCGGACCGGCCGTCCGCCGAAGACGAGCTCGCCGCGAAAGAGCTTGTTGCCCTGGTAGAAATCGCGCACCCACTGGCGGAAGAACTCGCCGGGAAACGCCACGTACTCGTTGGCCCACTTGTTCAGCGCGTTGAAGCCCTCGACGTACTTGTCGTTCCACGAGTTCCACCAGAGGTTGAGGTTGGTCGACAGATCCATGGTGGGCTTGAGCAGCTTGAACCCCGCCTTGACGAGGTCCGCGGGCACCGCGCCCAGCGTGTCGACGAAGCGGTCGACGTTGAAGTGTTTCCGGTCGAGCCAGAGGCCGAACATGCCGACCTGGGAGAAGTCGATGGGGCCGGCCATGTCGATGTAGTTGCGGACGGGGACCTCGGGATGCGAGGCCACGAACGAGATCGACAGCGGCGCGCCCATGCAGTACCCGAGGACGGACAGCGAGTCGGCCCCGGAAGTCTCCAGGACTTTGCGGGCCATCTTGGGCAGGATCTTGACCACGCACTCCTCGAACGTCAGCCCGTTGTCCTCCGGGCCGAAGACGCCCCAGTCGAGCAGGTAGAAGTCGAACCCCTTGCCGGTCATGTGCTCGACGAAGCTGCCGCCGGGCAGCAGGTCGAAGATGTAGGGACGGCTGATGCCGAGGTTCGGCACGAACAGCACGGGGGTGGCGTGCTCGCGCCGGGACTGATAGCGGTAGAGACGCGACTTGTTGGTCCGGTAGATCTCCTCGCGCGGCGTGCACCCCACCTTGGGCTCGGTGGGATTGAGCATCATCTCCGAGAGGTTCTGGGCGCGGCGGATCTGGCGGTCGATCTCCTCCTGCCAGCGCCGGGCCGCGTCGGGGTCGACCGCCGCCGCCCCGTTCTGATAGCCGGCGGCAAAACGCTCCACGATATCGGCGAACCGTTCCTGCCCCATGCGCGCGCTCCTTTTCGCTAGTGAGCCGTCACGCTGAGTATCACATCATGGAGCACCGCGCCAATGATTTTTCGCGGCGCGTCAAGAACCGCGACTACATCGCGAACATCGAGCCGAGCTTCATGGCGAGGCCCATGTCGCCCTTGAGCTTGAGCTTGCCGGACATGAAGAGCATCTGGCCCGATTGCTTGCCGCTCGTCATGTCGAGCCAGTCCTGGGCCGCCATCGAGAGCGTGAGGGCCGGGTTGGTGCCGGCGCCCTCGGCCACCGCGCAGGTGCCGTCCTTGATCACCGCGTGCCACGTCCCGCCGCCCTCGCCGCTGATGTCGTACTGGATCACCGCGTTGGTCCCGGCCGCGCGCTCGGGCTTGAACCGCGGACCCATCGCCTCGAACGTCTCCTTGACCGTCGGCATCGCGTCCCTCCTCAGAAGTGAACAGACTCAGAACGTGCCATGTCTCAGAACGTGAACAGGTCCATGCCCCCGGTGACCGTGAGCACGGCCCCAGTGATGTAGCGCGCCCGCTCCGAGCAGAGGAACGCGATGGCGTGGGCCACGTCCTCCGGCTCGCCCTCCCGCTGCATGGCGACGCGCTTGGCCATGCGCTCGTACATCGGACTCAGCTGCGCGTTGGGTCCCACGATGCCCGGGGCGATCACGTTGGAGGTCACGCCGTAGCGCGCGCCCTCCAGCGCGACCGACCGGGCGAACCCGATCAGCCCCATCTTGGTCGTGGCGTAGGCGGTCTGCCCGAAGCCGCCCATCAACCCGGCGATCGAGGCCATGCAGATGACGCGCCCCCATCGGCGCTCGCGCATGCCCGGGAACACCGCCTTGGTGACGTGGTAGCTGCCGGTGAGGTTCACCGCGAGGTTCAGCTCCCAGTCCGCGTCGTTCATGTCCTTGAGCTGGGCCATCGTGAAGATGATCCCGGCGTTGTTCACGCAGATGTCGACGGGGCCGAGATCGCGCGTCACCGCGGCGACCGCGTCTCCGACCTGAGCCGCCTCGCGAACGTCGCACCCATAGCCGCGCGCGACTCCGCCGCCGGCTTCGATGGTCTTCGCGGTCTCCTCGGCGCCCTCGGCGTTGAGATCGAGGATCGCCACCCGACACCCTTCGGCGGCCAGCACGGTGGCGTCGGCCTGACCGATGCTGCGCGCGCCACCGGTCACCAACGCCACACGTCCGCTGATCCCGAGGTCCAATCCTTACTTCCCCTTGAACTCGGGCTCGCGCCTGGCGAAGAACGCCTGGATACCCTCGGCCGCGTCCTCGGTGCGGAGCGTCTGGAGAAACGCACGGGTCTCGATCTCCAGCGCCTGGTCGATGGGCGCGTCGAGCCCGTCGTCGACGGCTTCGATCAGCACGCGGGTGGCGACCGGCGGGCGCTTGGCGATCGCCCGCGCCAGCGTCTTGGCCTCGGCCAGCGTCTCGCCTTCCTTCGTCAATCGATTGACCAGACCCAGCGCGAGACACTCCGCCGCCGGCACCTGGGTGCCCAGCAGCATGAACTCCAGCGCCTTGGTGCGGCCGATGAGCCGCGGCATACGCTGAGTCCCGCCGAAGCCGGGGATGATTCCGAGATTGGTCTCGGTCTGCCCCATCCGCGCGGTCTCCTTGAGCAGGCGGAGATGACAGGCCATGGCGATCTCGCAGCCGCCGCCGAGGGCGTGACCGTTCATCGCCGCGATCACCGGCTTGGGAAAGCGCTCGATCTTGCGCAACACCCCGTTTCCGAAGCGGATGAAGTCCCGCATGTCGCCGCCCGAGAACGCCGAGCCGAGGTCGGCCCCGGCGCAGAAGATCCGATCGCCGGCCCCGGTGATGATGACCGCGCGCACCGCGTCGTCGTTTTCGAGGGAAGCGAGCGCGGCCGCCAGATCCTTCACGAGCTGCTCGCTGATCGCGTTGGCCGGCGGCCGGTTCAGCGTGATGACCGCGAAGCGCTCCTCCCGCTCGAGGGAAAGCGTCTCAAACGGCATGGGTCGTGATTCCCCTCAGGAACACCGAGGCGACGGGCTCGGCGGCGTCGCTCAATCGATACGCGCGTTTGCCCAGCACCCAGGACGTCGCGACCTGGTCCATGGCGCCGAACAGCATCTTGGTGGCGAGCTTGACCGGCACGTCGGAGCGGATCTGCCCGCTGGCGATGCCAGCTTCCAGCACTCCGCCGATCAGCGCGAAGTAGGCGGAGACCTCGTGGGCCGAGGCGCCGCGGAAGAACTTGTGCCCCTGACGCAGCTCGACCTGGACGACCTCGGCCAGATCCGGGTTCGATTCCAGCACGCTGAAATGGAGCGCGACCAGCCGCCGCAGCTTGGCCACGGGATCGGGCTCGGCGGCGATCTCTCCGCGCACGACCTCGACCCACTCCGCCATCTTCTCGCGGAACAGCGTGACCAGGATCTCGTCCTTGGTCTTGAAGTAGAGATAGATGGTCCCGCTGGCGATCCCCGCCTCGCGGGCGATGTCGGACACGCGCGAGTTGTAGAAGCCGGTGCGGGCGAACACGCGGATCGCCGCGTCGATGATCTGCTGAGGCTTGCCCGGATCGCGCATGGATTAGGGTGAACCGGCGTTCATACTAGCACTCGGGAGGGGGCTTCGCTCCTCGCCGCTCGAACCGGTGATAGGATGCGCGCCATGAAGATGAAATATCGTGTCGGTGTCATGCCGGGACCGTGGACGGACAAGCCTGACGGTGTCGAGCTGTTCTGGAAGTTCGTGGACCTGTGCGAATCCACCGACATCGATTCGGTGTGGTTCTCGGAGCGGTTGTCGTCGCCACAGCCCGTGCTCGAGCCCATGACCACGATGGCGGCGGTGGCCGCGCGCACGCGGCGGCTCAAGTTCGGTCCGAGCGTGCTGATCGCGCCGTTTCGCTCGCCGGTGCTGCTGGCGCGCGAGCTGGCCATGATCGACTACCTCTCGAACGGGCGCATGCTCCCCGCGGTCGGCGTGGGCGCCGAGCAGGACCGCGAGTTCCGCGCCTCCGGCATCGCGGTGAAGGAGCGGGGCCGGCGCACCGACGAGACCATCCGCATCCTGCGTCGCTGCTGGGCCGAGGACGAGGTCACCTTCGAGGGAGAGTTCTGGCAGCTTGACAAGATCACCGTGCTGCCCAAGCCCCGCCAGCAGCCGTTCCCGCTGTGGATCGGCGGCAATACGGAAATCGCCATGCGTCGCACCGGTCAGCTCGGCGACGGCTGGATTCCGTCGTTCATCCCACCCGACGCGTTCGCCGCCGGCGTCGACAAGACTCACGCGTTCGCGACCGCCGCCGGCCGCGAGGTTCCCGCCGACCACTTCGGCGTGCTGGTCTACTTCGCCTTCGCGCCGGACCGCGCCACGGCCCGCGCCACCGCCGCCCCGTACATTCCGCGCAACCGCGCCGACGACGCGACCCTCGAGCGCTGCACCGCGTTCGGTCCCCCCGACGTCCTGATCGAGCGTCTCGAACAATACGTCAAAGGCGGCGCCTCGAAGTTCATCGTCCGCCCGATGGTCCCCCACGACCAGATGCTCGACCAGCTCGCCCAGCTGGCGGACAAAGTGGTTCCCCTCTTTCACGCTCGATAGATCCGCTCACCCCTTCAGGATTTCCACGAGCATCGCGGGGTCGATGTTTCCGCCCGACAGCACGACGCCCACGCGGGCCCCGCGCTCGAGGGGAAGGCGGCCCGAGAGCACGGCGGCGGCGGGGACGGCGCCGGTCGGCTCCACCACGATGCGGACGCGGAGGGCGAGGAAGCGCACGGCCTCGATCACCTGGGCGTCGGAGACCAGCGCGACGTCGGCGAGGTTCTGCTTGAGGATCGGAAACGTGAGCGCGCCCGGTGTCGTGAGTCGGATACCGTCGGCGATGGTGGGCGGTGGCGGGATCGAGACGCGCTCGCCGCGGCGCAACGAGAGATACGTGTCGTTGGCGGTCTCGGTCTCGACGCCGACGATCATGATGCCGGGTCGAAGCGCGCGGGCCACCGTGCTGCAGCCGGCCATGAGCCCGCCGCCGCCCACCGGCGTGACCAGCACGTCGAGCTCCCCCACGTCGTCGAGCAGCTCGAGCGCGGCGGTGCCCTGCCCCGCCATGATCGCGTAGTCGTCGAAGGGCGGCACCACCACGCGGCCGGTTTCATCGGCGATGCGCCGGGCCAGCGCCTCACGGTCGTCCTTCTGCCGGTCGTAGAGCACCACCTCGGCCCCGTAGCCCCGCGTCGCCTCCAGCTTCAGCGCCGGAGCGTCGGACGGCATGCACACGACCGCGCTGGAGCCGGTGAGGCGCGCGGCCAGCGCCACCCCCTGAGCATGGTTGCCCGAGGAGAACGCCACTACCCCGCACCGCCGCTCCTCGTCGGTCAAGGTCAGCAGCTTGTTGAGCGCGCCCCGGATCTTGAACGAGCCCGCACGCTGGAGATTCTCGCACTTGAAGAAGACCGTGTGGCCTGACGCGTCGTCGAACGCCTGCGAGGCGATGACCGGCGTGCGATAGACGCGGTCGCGGAGCCGCGCCGAGGCGGCCCGCACGTCGTCGAGAGTCAGCGCCGGTGTGGTCATGGCCGACGGATTATGCCGCGCCCGCGCGGCCCGCCGCAATCGCGCTTCGGTATACTCGTCGCATGCCGTATCGACCGATCGCCAGCCTGATGCTCGCCGTGCTCCTGGCGGGATGCTCAGTCATCTCGCTCGACCTGAACCCGAAGATCCGCCCGCTGACCGAGGAAACCGTCGAGGGCAAGAGCGGCCCCAAGATCCTCTTGATGGACATCTCGGGCATGCTCAGCGACGAGGGCGCCCAGCCGATCCTCAACCTCGGCAACACGCCGGTCCGGGTGCCCATGCTTGTGCGCGTCCGCGAGGAGCTGAAGAAGGCCGAGGACGACAAGCAGGTCCGCGCGCTGATCGTGCGGATCAACAGCCCGGGCGGCACCGTCACCGCGTCGGACATCATGTACCGCGAGATCCTATCCTTCAAGGATCGCACACGCCGGCCCGTCGTGGCGGTCATGATGGACGTCGCCGCGTCCGGCGGTTACTACGTGGCCCTCGCCGCCGACACCATCATCGCCCATCCCACCACGGTCACCGGCTCGATCGGCGTGATCATGCTCAGCGTCAACGCCGAGGGCCTCATGCAGAAGATCGGCGTGGCCGCCGTCACCATCAAGTCCGCCGAGCACAAGGACATGGGCAGCCCCTTCCGCACCCTGACGCCCGAGGAGCGCGCGATGTTCCAATCGGTGATCGACGAGCTCCAGCGCCAGTTCCTGGCCAAGGTGATCGCCCACCGCAAGCTCGCCCCGGAGACCGCGCGCAAGCTCGCCGACGGCCGCGTCTACACCGCCGACCAAGCGCTGGCCCACGGCCTCGTGGACCGAATCGGCTACATGGACGAAGCCGTCGCCACCGCCAAGAAGGCCGCCGGCCTCGACGACGCGCGCGTGATCGTCTACCACCGCCCCCGCCAGTACCGCGCGACCTACTACGCGCGCGCCGAAGACACGTCCGCCAGCGCCGACGCCCTTTCGGGGATCGCCTCGTTCGCCGCGTCAGGCCCGCGCTTTCTTTATCTCTGGTGGCCGTAGTTTCCGAGAGGGCGAGCATGGTCCCCGTCCGACCCTCGTCGCGCGCCTGATCGTGTGCCTGCGCTTCACAGACAAACCCCAAGCGAAACTAACTCAAAACAGGGGCGTGTACGCGCCGGCGGGCCGCTGGTAGGCTCAGTGAGCGTCACGTTCGCAGCCCCTGGGAGACACGGGCATGGCCTTCGTTTACGCACTCAAAAGCGGCGATGAAGATCTCTTCAAGATCGGGCGAACGCGGGGCGATCTGGAGGCAAGAATCAAGCAGCTGTCCACTGGCAACCCGCATCCCCTCACTAGGTTCGACGTCATTGAGACCGAACACGATGCCCTCTGTGAGACATACCTTCACAGAAAGTTGCGGTCCAAGCGATGCGTTGATGGCGAGGCCCGGGAGTTCTTCGCTGTACAACCGACCGAGCTTGAGGATGCTATTCGAGACGCACGAGAGTTCCTGGATGAATTCGTCCCGAAGCAAAGGGAAGCCGATCGCCTCGCCAAGGAGGAAAGCGATGGCCATATTCTGAAGCCAGGACAGGGAGAGTGGGAGGCCTATCGGAGACTTCTTCAGATTCGCGAGCACGAGGACGACCTCAGCCTTGACCGGGCGCTCGTCGAGACCAGACTCAAGCTGGTGATGGGTAGGGCGGCCGGCCTGGACCGAGTGGCGACGTGGAAGAATCACACGGTGAAGAAGTTTGACGAAGCTGCCTTCAGGCTCGACGAGCCTGATCGATTTCAGAACTTTGTGCGTGAATCCCGAATCCGGAAGTTCCGTTTGCTCTGAGACGGTGGTCTTTGGGGTGTCTGTCGCATGTTAGGCGCAGATAGAGGGTACATGGCTCACTCGCGATCGACGGAAGACATCCTTCGCGGCGCCCGCGACACCCTTCGCACGGCGGAGCTCGGCCTCGCGGATCTTATGGGCGATGACCCGGGCCGGCGAATCCCAGGATTGCGGAACCTGGTTGTTTTCAGCAGGGCTGTGACCAACGTCCTGCGGAATCTCCGATCCCCTGAGGCCGGGTTTGATGCTTGGTACGAACCCGATGTCGTGGAAATGCGGGCTGACCCCTTGATGAGGTACTTCTACAAGCTCCGATCAGCGATTCTCAAGCAGGGCGAGGTGACAACGACTTCGTCGGTGAACGTCGAGGGCTTCGATTTCAGCCGCGACAGACATCTTTGGGGAAACCCGCCACCAAACGCCGCCGCCATGTTCATCGGAGATCAGCTCGGTGGTGCAGGCTGGTTGGTCAAGCGAAGCGATGGCACAGAGGACCCGTACTACGTCAAACTCCCCAAGCACATCATGGATGCGCGGCTCCACCTCCCTGAAAGCCCCTCTCGAACATCGTGGCGGGTCGCTGGCGGATACCGGTGAAGGCAACGAGACAGAAGGGCCGCTCCGCACGCAAGGTGGAGCGGGAATCCGTGGACATAACAGACTACTTTGTCGCTGGCAGCAAGCATCCAGGTCTTCACGGAACTAATCCTGAAGCGCCTATGGCGCACCCGCTGATTTTCGCAAAGGCTTCGACGGCCTACTCGCCGGTCCCAGGGGCCGGAGGGCTCGCGGGTGCAAAACGTCGATCGCCCAGCCCACATCGAGCCGTTCCCATAGCCAGCCTGGGCAGGCCGTCCGCGCGTGGAGGTGAAGCCCTGCCGCCTCGTTCCGCGCTCGGAGCGCCCGCACGGGATCGTTCGGGATCGCTGACGGAGGGGGGACGTCGGGCAGAGGTCTGCCGTCCGGTCTCCGGAATCGCAGCTCGCCGTCAGGCTGTCGGTCCACCTGATACCCCTCTTCGTGGACGGCGCGGTGATGGCGGCGACAGAGCATCGCGAGGTTCGAGAGCGTCGTGGGTCCGCCGTTGGCCCAGTGGCGGATGTGATGGCCCTGTCCGAACGGTAGACCGCAGCCGGGAAACCGACAACCGTGGTCGCGGTGGTGTAGCGCGCGCCGGATCGCAGGGGGAATGGTGCGCGTGCGCGCGCCGACTTCGACGACGTTGCCGTTCGGGTCGTGCCGCATCACCACCCGGCTCGCGTCGCAGGCCAGGCGGCGGGACGTTTCTGCGGAAACGCGCACGCCGCCCTCGAGCACGGACTGGCCCGGCGCCTGCGGGTCTGCGAGCACCTCGGCGTCGACGTGGACGATGACCTGGTAGCGCTCGCCGGGCGTGCCCGGATCGATTCCGTGGTGAAGCGCGGTCTCGGCGAGCAACGCGAGCGCGTCCGCCTGCTGCTGAGTCGATGACGTTTCCGAGGAAACGTCGCCGGGAATGGCGCCCTCGTCGGTCCCGTGCGCCCGCTGATACAGCGTCTCGCGCGCGGCGGCCAGCGCTTGCTTGAGCACGGCGCCTGCGTCGGGCGTCAGCCGCCCGCGGACGACGACCATTCCGTCCTCGTCCTCGTACACGTGCAGGGCGCGGCTCTTGTGGCGGTGCGTGGTCTCGCGGGCTTCGGCTATCGAGTCGACCCGGCGCCAGCCGCGCACGATGCGCTCGACGTGACACGCGGTGCCGGCCTTGCCTACGGCGAGCAGTCGCTCCTCGGTCTCGGGCGTGGCCACGCGGGTCAGCGCCCGCACCTTGGCGTAGGACAGCTCCCCGCGGGCCAGCGCCTCGGCCAGCCGGGGCAGCGAGCCGAGG
>DATHGT010000198.1:0-6921 GCA_035317605.1 Candidatus Acidiferrum sp.
GTAGTAGAGCTGGCCCTTCATCCCGTCGATCGTGCAGATCGCCGAGCGCGCCGCGATCACGTCTTCCAGTCCGGCCTTCCACTCGCTGTCCATGGTCGTCCTCCTCCTCGAGTCGGTCGTGTAGACTATACATGATTTATATTGATTAAGCTTCATACGCCTCGATGGCGGTGGACGGGGTGCGGGCGCGGCTGGTAGCCTGAGCGCGATGGTCGTGCTGGACGGCGAGGAGTACCTGACGGTCGACGAGGCGGCGCGCCTGCTCGGGGTGAAGCCCGCTACCCTCTACGCCTACGTGAGCCGCGGCGTCCTGCGCAGCTACCGCCAGGGCATCAAGCGCCAGCGCCTCTATCGCCGCTCCGAGATCGAGAGCCTCCTGCGGCTGGCCCCGAGCGGCGCGACGGCCGAGGCCGCTCCGAAGCGCGCGTCTCGCTGGGCCCCCGACGACATCCCCTTGGCCGAATCCTGGATTCGCGATTAACCAACATGGGGGGCCCCGAATTGGCCCCCCAAACCCCCCAACTACGGCTACGCTCCGGCTTCGCCGGGGCGCTCTTCGAATTACGGCAAACCCCATACACTGTGCTGGTACCAGGCGCGATGTGCGAAGGTCCAGCGTGAATTCTGACAGGCGTGAATCCTGACGGGGAGGTCATGACACGATGAAGATCGCCGCGTATCTGAATGCGGGGAGTAACTTCGGGGCCGCGCTCGATCTGGTGCGCCGCGCGGAAACGCTGGGGTACGAGAGCGTGTGGGTCACTCACGGTGGCGGACGCGATTCGTTCGGGGTGTTGCAGGCGTACGGCGCCGCGGCCCCGCGGCTCGGTCTCGGCAATGGGGTCGTCCCGATCTATCCGCGGCATCCCGTGTCGATGGCCCAGGCCGCGCTCACGCTCTCCGAGATGACGGGTGGGCGCTTCCGCCTGGGCATTGGCGTGAGCCACCGCGCGTCGATGGAGAAGCAGCTCGGGCTCGAGCTGCGCGAGCCGCTCGCCACCATGCGCGAGTACGTGGCCGTGCTGCGCGGCGCCATGGGCGAGGGCACCAACTTCCAGGGCCGCCACTACCGCGTGCAATGGACCCTGCAGGTGCCGCAGCGTCCGCCGGCACCGCCGATCTATCTCGCCACGCTCTCGCCGAAGATGTGCGAGCTGGCCGGCGAGATCGCCGACGGCGCGATCCTCTGGCTCTGCTCGCCGGCCTACGTGCGCGACGTCGCGGTCCCCGCGTTCGAGCGCGGCCGCCGCCGCGCCGGCAAGACGCTGGCCGACTTCGAGGTCGTCGCCGCGGTGCCGCTGGCCGTGACCGACGATCCGGCCGGCACCGGCAAGGCATTCCGCGGCGAGCTCACGCGCTATCTCCAGCAGCCGTTCTACCGCGCCATGATGGAGCTCTCCGGCCTCGGTGAGGCGCTGCGCGCCTTCGACGCGAGCGGCGAGACGCCGGAAGGCGTGGCAGAAGCGCTCGGAGCGGTCGGCGACGCCGCGACGGGCCGCGCGTACGTGAAGGCGTACCGCGACGCCGGCGTGACGCTCCCCGCGATCCGCCCGATCACCTTCCCCGACGCCCCCTGGTACCGCCGCACGCTGGAGGAAGCCGCCACCTGGTGAGAGCTGCGGCAAGACCCCCATGCGCCGCTACGTGCTCGCGCGGGTCGGCCAGACGGCGCTGGTGGTGTTCCTGTCGCTCACCGTGGTGTTCGGGCTCGTGCGGCTCAGCGGCGATCCCGTGCTGTTGTTCATGCCGACCGATATCCAGGCCAAGGACGTCGAGGAGTTCCGCCAGCGCCTGGGCTTCAACGATCCGCTCGCGGTTCAGTACGCGCGCTTTCTCGGCGGCGCCCTTCGCGGAGACTTCGGCCAGTCGCTGCGTTACAGGCAGGACGCGCTCGGCCTCGTGCTCGAGCGCCTGCCCGCGACGCTGCTGCTCGCCGCGACCGCGGTCGCGCTGACGCTGGTGATCGCGATCCCGCTCGGCGTGATCTCTGCGGTGCGTCGCGACACGTTGATCGACCACGCGGCGACGCTGGCCACCGTGCTCGGTCAGGCCGTCCCCGGATTCTGGCTCGGGCTCATGCTGATCTACGTCTTCGCCGTGCAGCTCCGGTGGCTGCCCACCGGGGGGACGGGCAGTCTTGCTCACCTGGTGATGCCGGCCGCGGTGCTGGCGGCGTTCTTCGCGGCGCGCATCGCGCGGCTCACGCGGTCGACCGTGCTGGAGGCGCTGGGCGAGGACTACGTATTGACGGCGCGCGCCAAGGGACTGGCCGCGATGAGCGTGATCGGCAAGCACGCGCTCCGCAACGCGGCCATCCCCGTGCTCACGCTGGCCGGGCTCGAAGTCGGCCAGCTCCTCGGCGGCGCGGTCATCACCGAGACGATCTTCGCGTGGCCGGGGCTCGGTCGGCTCACCGTGCAAGCGTTGCTGAACCGCGATTTTCCCGTCGTGCTCGCGGCGGTCTTCGTCACCTCGGCGACGTACACGCTCATCAACCTGGCCGTCGATCTCGCCTACGGCTGGCTCGATCCGCGGGTGCGCGTGACGTGATCCGGCGCGTGCTCGGCGTGGGCTTGACGCTCGCGGTGGTGATCGCCGCCCTCGCGGCGCCGTGGCTCGCGCCCCACGATCCCGCTCGGACGGATTTCGGCCAGAGCCTGAAACCGCCGGGAACGCCGGGCCACCCGCTCGGGACTGACCAGCTCGGCCGCGACCTGATGGCCCGCGTGCTGCACGGCGCGCGCCTCGCGCTGTTCATCGGCGCCTGCACGGTGCTCGTCACCGCGGTGGTGGGTGGATTGCTCGGGCTCGTGACTGGCTTCGTCGAGCGCTGGCCTTCGGCCGTCATCATGCGCCTGGCCGACGTGCAGCTCTCGTTTCCGTTCATCCTGCTCGCCATGACCATCAACGTGATCGTCGGTCTCGGGCTGCGCAACATCATCGTCAGCCTATCGGCTGCCGGATGGGTCGTGTATGCTCGCGTGGTGCGCGGCGAAGTGCTCTCGGTGAAGCAACGCGATTTCGTCCAGGCCGCCTCAGCGCTGGGCGCCGGGCGCGCCCGGTTGCTCTTCCGCCACGTGCTCCCCAACGTCGCGCCCACGATCGTGGTGGTGGCCAGCCTGCAGTTCTCCCAGTTCGTGGTGGCCGAGGCCGCCATCAGCTTCCTGGGCTTCGGCGTGCAACCGCCGACTCCCGCGTGGGGCAGCATGCTCGCCGAGAGCCGCGACTTCCTCTATGTGGCCTGGTGGCTCGCCGCGTTCCCGGGCGCCGCGCTGGCCCTGACCGCGCTCGGCGTGAACCTGCTCGGCGATTGGCTCCGCGACACCCTCGATCCCAAGCTCTCCGTATAAGGAGATCGCGATGCGAACCCTGATGCTGCTCGTCTCCGTCCTCGTGGTGGCCGTCCCGGCGCTCGCGCAGGACCGGATCGGGCGCAAGGAGATCGTGGTGGGGATCGCGGCGGAGCCGCGGACGATGCTGGCGGTGACGATCGTGGACTGGACGACCAACACCCAGCTCGAGCACATGTACGACCGCCTGCTCGATCGCGACGCCAAGACCCTCAAGCCCAAGCCGATGCTGGCCACGAGCTGGAAGATCGTCAACGACACGACCTGGGAATTCACGCTCCGTCAGGGCGTGAAGTTCCACAACGGCGAGCCGTTCAACGCCCAGTCGGTGAAGGCCACGCTCGACTACATCCTGAATCCCGCGAGCAAGTCGCACTACCAGGCGTACTGGAAGGCGGTCAAGGAAGTCCAGGTCGTCAACGACTACACCGTGCGCTTCGTGACCGACAAGCCGTGGCCGGCCCTGATCGATCGCATCTCGCTGACCGATTTCCTCGTGCTGCCCGCCAAGGCGCTGAAGGAGGGGGGGCCCGAGAAGCTCGCGCAGCATCCGATCGGCACCGGCCCCTTCCGCTTCGTGGAGTGGAAGCGCGACGAGCGTCTGGTGATGGAGCGCAATCCCGACTATTGGGCGGGACCGGCCGACGTGAGCCGCGTGACGTTCCGCTTCATCCCCGAGTTCAGCGCGCGGCTGGCCGCGATGCTCTCGGGCGAGATCGACATCATGAAGGACGTGCCGCCCCACGTGGTCGAGGCGGTGGACAAGAGCGGACGCGCGAAGGTGCGCTCGGCGGTGTCCTCGCGCATCAACTATCTCGCGCTGGTGACCCTCAAGCCCGGACCCATGCAGGACGTGCGGGTGCGCCGGGCCATGAGCCACGCCGTCGACGTGGACGAGCTGATCGCCAAGGTGCTCCAGGGCCGGGCGACCAAGATCTGCGGACCGCTGTCGCCGGCCAACGTCGACTACGCGCCGGTCGAGTGCTACAAGCACGATCCCGCCCGCGCCCAGGCGCTGTTCAAGGAAGCGGGCGTCGATCCCGCGAAGCTCCAGCTCACGCTCGACACGCCGTCGGGGCGCTATCCACTCGACAAGGACGTGTCGCTGGCCATCGCCGCCCAGCTCCAGCGTCTCGGCATCAAGACCAGCGTGGTCGTCAACGAGTGGGGGACGCACCTCGACAAGGTGAAGAACCGGACGACCGGCGAGCTGTTCTATCTCGGATGGGGCCCGGCGATCTTCGGCCAGACCGTGATGGAGCCGCTGTTCAAGGCCGACCAGACCTACGCGTCCTACGGCAACAACAAGGTCGTGGACGACAAGGTCGCGCGGGCCATCACCATCGTCGACGCGCGCGCTCGCGCGGCCGCCTACGCCGAGCTGCAGAAGCTGATCCACGACGAGGCGCCGTGGGTGTTCCTCTGGCAGCAGCACGATCTGTATGGCGTGGCCAACCACGTCGAGTGGACACCGCGCGCCGACGAGAAGGTGTGGATGTACGAGGCCAAGGTGACCCCTCGATGAGCCTGACGGTTTTCACGAATGCGTTCCTGATCGACTGCACGGGCGCCGATCCGATCGAGGGCGCGGCCGTCGTCGTGGAAGACGATCGCATCCAGGACGTGATCGCGAGCGGCAAGGTGGGGCCGCTGCCGGGGCCGGTCACCACGCTCGACTGCAAGGGCGCCACGCTGATGCCCGGGCTCACCGACGCCCACGTCCACATCTGCGCGGTGACCGAGAACATCACCGACCAGCATCGGTACTATCCGCCGAGCTACATCGCGGCCCGGGCCATGCGGCGGGCGGAAGAGTGCCTGATGCAGGGCTTCACCACCGTGCGGGACGCCGGTGGCGCCGACTATGGGTTTCGGCTGGCGCTCGAGGAAGGACACTTCCCCGGGCCGCGGCTGCTGGTCTCCGGCCACTACATCTCGCAGACGGGCGGTCACGGCGACAAGCGCCGGCGCGCGGAGTGGACCGATCCCATCGACTGCTGCGTGGGCATGGTCGGCTCCATCGCCGACGGCGAGGACGAAGTCCGCAAGGCCGTGCGCGAGCAGCTTCGTCGCGACGTCGACCAGATCAAGATCATGGCCTCGGGCGGCGCCATGTCGCCCTCCGACGAGCTGGACACGACCCAGTTCACGGTGGCCGAGATGCGGGCGGCGGTGGAGGAAGCGCGCGCTGTCGGGAAATACGTTCTCTCGCACGCGTACTCGGACACCGCGGTGCGCAACGCGATCGAGGCCGGCGTACGCTCGATCGAGCACGGCAACCTGATTCGCGAGCCGGCGGCCCAGGCCATCAAGAAGGCCGACGCCTTCCTGGTGCCGACCATGATCACGTACGAGATGATCTACCGCGAGGGCAAGCGCTACGGCATCGGCGATCACCAGATCCAGAAGATCGACCTCGCCCGGCAGCAGAGCGTGCAGGGGCTGACCTACGCCTATCGTGCCGGCTGCAAGATCGGCTCGGGCTCGGACCTGCTCGGCGACATGATGAGCCAGCGCGCGGTGGAGCTCGAGCTGAAGTCGCAGGTGATGACCCCGATGGAGACCTTGCTGTCGGCCACGAAGGTCAACGCCGAGCTGTTCCGCATGAGCGACCGGATCGGCACCGTGGAGCCAAAGAAGTACGCCGACCTGATCGTGGTCGCCGGCAACCCGCTGCGCAACCTGCGCGTCTTCCAGAACCCCGACAACTTCCGCCTGATCATGAAGGGCGGACGCGTACACAAGCAGACCATCTGACGGGAGGTTTCAGGGCGATGTCGACCACGCACGAGCAATCGATCCTCGACCAGTTCACGCGCCAGGCCATTCCGTTCAGCACCTCGCCGTCCATCAAGGACGAGATCGCGCTGAACCTCCTGATCCAGGCATCGGGCGCGGGGCCTGATGACACCGTGCTCGACGTGGCCTGCGGCGGCGGCATCGTGGTGTGCGGCTTCGCGCGGGTCGTCAAGCACGCCACCGGCATCGACATCACCCCGGCCATGCTCGACGGGGCACGCAAGCTCCAGGCGGAGAAGGGCTTGACCAACGTGACGTGGAAGCACGGCGACGTGCTGCCGCTGCCGTTCCCGGACGCGAGCTTCTCGATCGTGACCTCGCGCTTTGCCTTCCATCACTTCCTCGATCCGCTGGCCGTGATGGGTGAGATGAAGCGCGTGTGTCGGTCGGGCGGCAAGGTGATCGTGGCCGACAGCGCCCCCGCGGCCGACAAGGCCGACGCGTTCAACGCGATGGAGAAGCTGCGCGATCCTTCGCACGTGCGCGCGCTTCCGCTGGCCGAGCTGCGGAGCCTGTACACCCGGCAAGGCTTGCCCGAGCCGCGCCACTCGCCGTATCGGCTGGAGAGCGACCTCGAGAGCTTGCTCGCGCGCTCGTTCCCCAACCCGGGCGACGCCGACAAGATCCGCGAGCAGTTCCGCCGGTCCGCGGAGGACGACTTCCTCGGCATCAACGCCCGGCGGGAGGGCGACCTCATCGTCTACGGCTACCCCGTGGCCATCCTCGTGGCGGACCGGTGATGCGCACACGAGCATCTCGAGGGGCGCCACGG
>DATHGT010000199.1:0-3203 GCA_035317605.1 Candidatus Acidiferrum sp.
TCGGCCATCGGCACCTGGGCCCGAACCGACGCCGTATCTCCCGCCGGTTCCATGCCCACGATCCGCCCGCGGCGCGAGTTCATGTCGCCGATGACGTCGCCCGCGTTGTCCGACGGCGCCGTGACCTCGACGTTCATGATCTCGAGCAGGATCGGCGAAGGTGACCGCCTTCATCTTCACGGGTCGACGTAACCGTTGAAGGCCTGCTCCTGCCCTCGGGATCCATCGGGACCTCGCCACTACGCGGCCCGACGCCTTCCGAGCTGCGGTTGCCACTTCGCTAGGCAACATGGCATATCTGATGGCAGATGGCGTGGAGTTCGAGGCTGCGCTGCCCCGGGCCGCTGAAGCCCTTACGCTTTTCGGCCTCGAGGCGACCCGACGCGCCCCCGCCGTGAGGGAGAATCTCGCGTTTTGTCATTGCGCTGCTGCTCGTTGCTACGAGGGGCTAGGAGACGCGGTCGCGGCGCGCGAGGCTGCCACAAAGGGGATCAGCGCTTTGGAGGAACACCTGTCCCCGCCTCGCCGGCTCAGCCGAATCGCCGCGGAAGTGGCACGCCATCTTCTCAGGATCGTTGGTCCAAATGGAAAGGAAGAATCCGAGCGAATCGTTGCGTCGCTCAGCCTGTCTGGCTAATTATTTTCGTCCGGTCGTGGTCGGTTCCAAGACACGACACACAGGCCTGGAGCACTTCTCGGCCGCCCGCCTTCCAGCGCCTCGCGCGGTGCGATGGCTAGTGCTTCTCGGCCTTTTCCTTCTCGGCCTTCGCTTCCTTGATGACCTTCTCGGCGATGAACGCGGGGACTTCCTCGTAGTGGGAGAACTCCATCGAGTAGCCGCCGCGGCCGCCGGTCATCGAGCAGCGCGCGGTCCCATAGATCAGCATCGCGGCCATCGGCACCCGCGCCCGCGCAGACGCGATTTCCTGTCGGCGACGCCCTCCGCGACGTCCTCGACCACGCCTCCGCGGCACCTGAGGTGTATCTGCTCTTCCACACTTGACGACAACCGCGAAGGCAGAGAGAGTCGTCGCGTGGATCAAGAGCTCGTCGAATACCTCGACCGCCGCTTCGGCGAAATCGATCACCGCTTCGACGAACTTGGCCGGCACTTCGACGTGGTGGCCGAACAACTGATGGACAAGATCCAGCTCGTGGGCGAAGGCGTGATCGGCGTCGATCAGAAAGTTGACCGCCTCGCGGTGGAGATGCGCACCGAGTTCCAGAACGTCGACCGGCGCATCCTCCATCTCCAGGTCCGCGTCATCGGCCGCGACTGAAGCCTGCGAAGCCTGCAGTACGGGTTCCCGCTGGAGGGCGGGCGGGGAATGGGAGTGGGACCGGTTGACCCTGTACGATGCTAGCGACCCGAGTGTGGCGACTCGTCGGGAGCGCCTGGTTGACCCGGCGCAAGAAGCGCCTGGAACGGAGTTGCGCCCCGGCGAGGATTGCCGTCGTGCACGTCCTGTGGGGAATTGCGCCATGAGCGCCAGTACAGGGTCGACGCCGCACGGTGGCCCCGCCGACTCCAGACAAGGAGGCCCAGTGCCCGAGGACTATCGGTGGTTCGTGGGAATCGATTGGGGTAGTCGGGACCATCAGGTCACGGTCGTCAGGCCGGATCGCACCGTGCTGCACGAGCGCAAAGTGCCGCACACCGGCGCCGACGTCGCCGCCCTGGCGCATGGGCTGGCCGACTTGGCCGATGGCGCCGCCGCGACAGTCGCCGTCGCGCTCGAAGTCCCGCGCGGCCCGCTCGTCGATGCGCTGCTGGCGCAGGGCGTTCACGTCTACGCGCTCAATCCCAAGCAGCTCGATCGCTTTCGTGATCGCTACACCGTGGCCGGCGCGAAGGACGATCGCCGCGATGCCCGCGTCCTCGCCACCTCGCTCGTCACCGACCGAGCCGCCTTCCGACGCCTGGATCCCGAAGACGGCCGCGTGGTGCAGCTGCGCGAGATCACCCGCCTCGAGGAGGATCTCGATGCTGAGCGCCGCCGCCTCAGCAATCGCCTGCGCGAACAGCTCTACCGGCTCGCCCCCGGGCTGCTCACGCTCTGCGCCGGGGCCGACGAGCCCTGGCTGTGGGCCCTGTTGGAGCGCGCCCCCACGCCGGCCGCGGCGGCGCGGCTGACCCGCGCCGCGGTCGCGCGCGTCCTCGCCGAGCACCGGATTCGTCGCTTCACCGCCGAGGCCGTGCGCGCCGTCCTGCGGGCCCCGGCCTTCGTCGTGGCCCCGGGGGTGCTGGAGGCCGCCCAGGAGCATCTCGCGATCCTGCTGCCCCGGCTGTGGCTGGCGCACGAGCAACAGCGGCGGTGTGCCGCCCGCGGCGAGCGGCTGCTCGACGACCTGGCGCAACCTCAAGAGCATCGTGACGTCGCCATCCTCCGGTCCTTGCCGGGAGTCGGGAGAAAGGTCAGCGCCACGATGCTCGCCGAGGCCTCGCGGCTCTTGGCCGCGCGAGACTATCATGGGCTCCGCGCCCACGCCGGCTGCGCCCCCGTCACCAAGGAGAGTGGCAAGCGGCGCGTGGTCGCCATGCGGTACGCCTGCAATCCGCGCCTGCGCAATGCCGTGCACTATTGGGCCCAGACCAGTGTCCAGCACGACGCCCTCGGCGCCGCCCTGTACGCACGCCTGCGCGCCCGAGGCTGCAGTCACGGACGCGCGCTCCGTGGCGTGGGCGATCGACTGCTCGCCGTCCTGATCGCCATGCTGCGCACGCAGGCGCTGTACGATCCGGCGCGCCGCCGCGCCCCGCGCGAGATTGCAGCTTGACACGACGTGGGGAATCCGTTCCCCGACGACGGTCGAATCGAGAAACAACCGCCAGATTGGGAACTACTCGCGGGTGATCGTTACTGCGACGGTCGTGGTCAGAGGCCCACTCCCATCCCCCGCCTGCCCCTCCCGCGCCGAGCGCAATGAAGAGCTAGTGTTTCTCGGCCTTTTCCTTCTCGGCCTTCGCTTCCTTGATGACCTTCTCGGCGATGAACGCGGGGACTTCCTCGTAGTGGGAGAACTCCATCGAGTAGCCGCCGCGACCGCCGGTCATCGAGCGAAGCGTGGTCTCGTAGGTCAGCATCTCGGCCATCGGCACCTGGGCCCGAACCGACGCCGTATCTCCCGCCGGTTCCATGCCCACGATCCGCCCGCGGCGCGAGTTCATGTCGCCGATGACGTCGCCCGCGTTGTCCGACGGC
>DATHGT010000200.1:0-11905 GCA_035317605.1 Candidatus Acidiferrum sp.
AGGACCGCACGCGGCTGACCCCGCTCCGCGAGCTGCAGCCCGGCGCCACCCACACGTGCTCGGGGGTGATCGTGGGACTGAGCCCGCCCCCACCCGGGCGCTCGCGGGTGCCGTTCTCGATCATGCTGCGCGACGAGAGCGGCTACCTGACTGCGAGCTGGTTCGGCGGCGCCTATCTCTCCCGCGTGCTCAAACGCGGACAGCGTCTGATCCTGCACGGCCGGGTCGCGCGCTTCCGCGGCGCGCCGGTGCTCCAGAATCCCGACTACGAGATCGTCGAGTCCGATGAGGACGACCGCCTGCACGTGGGCCGCCTCGTCCCCGTGTACTCCACGACCGACGGACTGCCCCAGCGCCCGCTGCGCCGGTTGATGTGGCAGATCGTCGAGACGTGGGCGCCCGACGTGGTCGACCCGCTGCCCGACGCCGTCCGCGCCCGGCGCGAGCTGGCCCCGCTGGCCGCGGCGCTCCGCGACGCGCACTTCCCCGAGACCGACGCCGCGCTGGCCGCGGGCCGGCGCCGGCTGGCCTTCGACGATTTCCTGCTGCTCCAGCTCGGGCTGGCGATCCTGCGCTCGCGCACGACCCGCGCTCAGGGCATCGCGCTCAACCCGAAGGGCGCGCTCGCGCGCCGCCTGCTCGCCGCGCTGCCGTACGCGCTCACCGCGGCCCAGGAGCGCGTGTGGAGCGAGATCCGCGCGGACATGGCCGCGCCGTTCCCCATGCACCGCATGCTCCAGGGCGACGTGGGGTCGGGCAAGACCGTGGTGGCCGCGCTCGGCGTGCTCACCGCGGTGGAGGCGGGATACCAGGCGGCGATCATGGCCCCCACCGAGATCCTCGCCGAGCAGCATTTCATGACCTTTCGCCAGCTCGTCGAGCCGCTCGGCGTCCCGGTCACGCTGCTGACCTCCTCGCTGCGCGGCCGCGACCGCGAGGCGCGGCGCGCGTCGGTCGCCGCCGGCGACGTCGGCTGCGTGGTCGGCACCCACGCGCTCGTGCAGGAAGGCGTCGAGTTCCGGCGACTCGGGCTGGCCGTGGTCGACGAGCAGCACCGCTTCGGGGTCGAGCAGCGCGCGCGGCTCAAGGCCAAGGGCGAGCGGCCCGATCTGCTGGTGATGACGGCCACGCCGATCCCGCGGACGCTGGCGTTGACGCTCTACGGCGACCTCGAGGTCAGCGTGCTCGACGAGCTGCCGCCGGGGCGCCGTCCCGTGAAGACGGTGGCGCGCACCGAGACCAAGCGGCGCGAGATCTTCGCGTTCCTGCGCAAGGAGGTCGCCGACGGGCGCCAGGTCTACGTCGTGTATCCGCTCGTGGAGGAGTCGGAGGTCATGGATCTCAAGGCCGCGACCGACATGGCGCGGCGGCTCCAGCGCGACGTGTTCCCCGACCTGGTCGTCGGCCTGCTCCACGGCCGCCTGGCCTTCGACGACAAGGACGCGATCATGCGCCGCTTCAAGGCGGGCGAGATCCAGGTGCTGGTCTCCACCACCGTGATCGAGGTCGGCATCGACGTGCCGAACGCCTCGGTGATGCTGATCGAGCACGCCGAGCGCTTCGGGCTCTCGCAGCTCCATCAGCTCCGCGGGCGCGTGGGGCGCGGGCCGTGGAAGTCCTACTGCATCCTGCTCACCGGCTCGTCCCTGGGCGAGGACGCGCAGCGCCGCGTCGACGCGATGGTGGCGACCACCGACGGGTTCAAGATCGCCGAGGCCGATCTCGAGCTGCGCGGTCCCGGCGAGTTCTTCGGCACGCGCCAGTCGGGGCTGCCGGAATTCCGCGTCGCCGACCTGCTGCGCGACGCCGCACTCCTCGAGCAGGCCCGGCGGGACGCGCAGGGCATCATCGCCGCCGATCCGGAATTGCGCGATCCCGCCCACCGCGGCCTGCGCGAGACGCTGCTCGCGCGCTGGCGCGGCAAGCTCGCGCTCGCGAGCGTGGGTTGAGGAATGACGGTCGAATGAGAATCATCGCGGGGGCGCTGAAGGGCCAGCAGCTCGTGACGCCGCGGGGCCATCGCACGCGGCCCACCGCGGACCAGGTGCGGATCGCGCTCATGGACACCTTGATGCCCGTCCTCTCCGGCGCGCGGTTCCTGGACCTGTTCGCGGGAGCCGGCGGTGTCGGGCTGGAGGCGCTCTCGCGGGGTGCCGAGCGCGCGGTGCTGGTCGAGCGCGACGCCGACGCCGCGGCCGCCCTCCGGCGCAACGTGGCCACGCTGCGCGTGGCCGGCCGGACGCAGGTGCTGCCCATGGACGCCGCGCGCGCGCTCAACCGGCTCGCCGCCGCCGGCGAGCGGTTCGATCTCGTCTTTCTCGACCCGCCCTACGGGACGGGCCTCGTGGAGGACACGCTGCTCCGTCTCGGCGGAGGCGCGGTCATCACCCTCGACGCGATCGTGGTCGCCCAGCACTTCACCAAGCACGCGCCGCCCGAGCGCATCGGCACCCTCGCCGCGTATCGCGCGCGCCGTTTCGGCGAGACGACCTTGACTTTCTTTCGCCCCGGCGCCTACGATGCACCGATTCCAACCAGCGAGTGAGTCGAGGAGCGCCCTTGGGAAAGCGCGCGGTGTACCCCGGAATGTTCGATCCCGTGCACAACGGGCATCTCGACGTCATCGAGCGCAGCCTCCGTCTCTTCGACGAGCTGATCGTGGCCGTGGTGGCCAACCCCAGCAAGCAGCCGCTGTTCACCGCCCACGAGCGCCTCTCCATGATCGACGAGGCCACCTCCGAGCTGAGCAGCAACTTCCGGATCGTGGGCTTCGACGGCCTGCTCATCGACCTCGTGGAGCGCGAGCGCGCCGACTGCATCGTGCGCGGCATCCGCGCCGTCTCGGACTTCGAGTACGAGTTCCAGATGGCGCTCATGAACCGCAAGCTGCGCGGCACCGTGGAGACCGTGTTCCTCATGCCCCACGAGAAGTACACGTACATCTCGTCGCGCCTCATCAAGGAGGTGGCGAGTTTCGGCGAGTCGGTCGCCGGTCTCGTCCCCCCGATCGCGGAAAAGCGGCTGTCCGAGAAGTACCCCCCGAAGACGCCGGCCTAACGAGGGCCGGCAGGAGTACGAGCCGTGCTGGCTGAGCGGATGAAGAGCCTTGCCCCGTCGTCGACCCTGGCCGTCCAGGCCAAGGCCAAGGAACTGCGCGCCCGCGGCATCAACGTGATCTCGTTCGGCGCCGGCGAGCCGGACTTCGACACGCCCGAGCGCATCAAGGACGCGGCGATCCAGGCCATGAAGCGCGGCCAGACGAAGTACACCGAGGTCGGCGGCATCCCGGAGCTGAAGGCCGCGCTGTGCACCAAGTTCCAGCGGGACAACGACCTCCACTACGAGCCGGCCGAGACGCTGATCTCCGTCGGGGGCAAGCACACGATCTTCAACCTGTTCACCGCCGTGCTCGATCCCGGCGACGAGGTGGTGATCCCGACCCCCTACTGGGTCTCGTATCCCGAGCAGGCGCGGCTGGTGGGCGGCGTACCGGTGCCCGTGGCCACCGACGAGGCCACCGGCTTCGACCTCGATCCCGACCGCGTGCGCGCCGCCGTCACCCCGCGCACCAAGATCGTCGTGGTCAACAGCCCGAACAACCCCACCGGCGCCATCTTCTCGCGGGCGAAGCTGGAGGCCATCGCGCGCCTGGCCGTCGAGCGCGACCTCCTCGTGCTCTCGGACGAGTGCTACGAGCCGATGACCTATGAGGGGCGGCACTTCTCGATCGCCCAGCTCGGCCCCGAGGTCAAGGCGCGCACGCTGATCGTGAACACCTGCTCCAAGGCCTACGCGATGACGGGCTGGCGCATCGGCCTGGCCGCCGGGCCGCGCGCGCTGATCCGCGCCATGACCGACGTGCAGAGCCAGGTGACGTCCAACCCGTCGTCGATCGCCCAGTGGGCGGCGGTGGAAGCGCTGTCCGGCCCCCAGGACGACGTGGCCAAGATGGCCGCCGAGTTCGACCGCCGGCGGCGCCTGATCGTCGCGGGCCTCAACGCGCTGCCCGGCGTGAGCTGCGTGATGCCGAAGGGCGCGTTCTATGTGTTCCCCAACGTGTCCGGGCTCTTCGGCCGCCGCGCGCCCGCGTCCGACGGCGCCCCAGCCAAGACGCTGACCAGCTCCACCGACGTGACCGAGTTCCTGCTGACTCGCGCCCTGTGCGCGGTGGTCCCCGGCGTCGACTTCGGCTCCGACGCCCACGTCCGGATCTCGTACGCGACCAGCACCGAGCTGATCCGCGAGGGGCTCGATCGAATGGCGGCGGCGCTGAAGCTCCTGTCGTAGACCCGTGCCGCCCCCCAACGACTGGCGGGCGGCACTCGACGCGGCGCTGGCCGCGGTCCTCGAGGCTCACGTCACCGTCGTCATCGGCGCCAGCGACGCCGGCAAGACCACGCTGGTGGCCGCGCTCGCCTCCGAGCTGGCGTCGCGCGGCGCGCCGGTCGGCGTGGTCGACAGCGACGTGGGCCAGTCCGAGATCGGTCCCCCCACTACCGTGGGTCTGGGTCGGGTCAGTGCGCGGATCGCGCGCCTCGCCGAGGCCGAGCTGATCGCGTTTCAGTTCGTCGGCGTCAGCTCGCCGGCCCGCGACATCCGCGGCGTCGTCGAGGCGACGCGCCGGATGGTCGACCGCGCGCGCGCCGAAGCCTTCGAGCGCGTGCTGATCGACACCAGCGGTCTCGTGCTCGGTTGGCCGGGGCACCGCCTCAAGGGGGAGAAGATCGAGGCCGTCGCTCCCGACCTCGTGCTGGTCCTCGAGCGCGCGGACGAGTGCGCGCCGATCGTCGAGCGATACGCGGGGGCCTCACGCCCTCGCGTGCTCCGCCTGCCCGCGCGGGGACGCCCGGGCAGTCGCAGTCAGATCGCGCGGCGCCGGCATCGGCTGGCGGCGCTGGAGGCGTACCTGCGCGGGGCGCGATCCGTGGACGTCGACCGATCGACGGTCGAGCCGCCGCGCGGACTGCCGTGGGCGGAGATCGCGGGAGGGTTGTGCGGGCTCGACGACGCCGACGGCGACACGATCGCGCTGGGGCTCGTCGCGGAGATTGGGGACGACGTCGTGCGGGTGCTGGCCCCGCTGTCGCGCGACGCGCGGGTGACGCGGGTTCGCGTGGGGCGCGAGCGCCCGGACGGGACGGCGCTCGGAAGCGCCCCGGCGAAGCCGGGGCGCTCCTCAGGTTAGGTCTACGTGGTCCCTCCGTCGTGGATTCGAATCCGTCGGTGGTGACTGCAACGGGGTGCCGCCGACGGGCGGCTTGCTGTACGCTGAGCGCCTGGCGAGCAGAAACGTCACAGGATGAAGGAGAATTCACCATGAAGCTCGAGGGCTCGTACGAGATTCCCGTTCCCCGCGAGCGGGTCTGGGCCGGCTTTCTCGATCCGGAAACGCTGCGCCAGGCCATTCCCGGCTGCGAAAAGCTCGAGGCCATGGGGAACGACGAGTACAAGGCCACGATGAAGGTCGGCGTGGCGGCGGTGAAGGGCACCTTCGAGGGCAAGGTGCGGCTGTTCGACAAGCATCCGCCGGAGTCGTACCGCATGGGCGTCGAGGGCAGCGGCGGTCCGGGCTTCATCCGCGGCGAGACCCACATCTCGCTGAGCGACTCGGACGGCGGCACCAAGGTCAGCTACACCGCCGACATGCAGGTCGGCGGACTGATCGCCGGCGTCGGCCAGCGCATGCTCGGCGGCGTCTCCAAGATGATGGCCGATCAGTTCTTCACCAAGATGGTTCAGCTGCTGCAGAGCCAGAGCCAAGCATGAAGGCGGCGTTCTTCAAGGAGCACGGGGGATCCGAAAAGATCCTCTACGACGATTACCGCGATCCTCACGCCGAAGCCGGCGAGGTCGTGGTGCGGGTGCGGGCGTGCGCGCTCAACCAGGTCGACATGCTGCTCCTCGACGGCCGCTTCCCGCCGCCCGAAGGACTGCCTCACGTCAACGGCTGCGAGGTCGCGGGCACCGTCGAGTCGACGGGCGCGGGCGTGAAGGGGTTGTCCGCCGGCGGGCGCGTGGTGATCTTCCCGGGATTTTCGTGCGGCGCCTGCGAGTACTGCCTGCGTGGCGAGCGCACGGTGTGCGTGCGTTACGGCTACCTCGGCGCCCACAAGGACGGGGGCTACGCGGAGCTGGTGAAGGTGCCGGCCGTGAATGTCGTGCCGCTGCCCGAGACGATCTCGTTCGAGGCCGGCGCGTCGGTGCCGCTGGCCATGCTGACGTCGTGGCGCGCGGTGGTCACGCAGGCCCACGTGCGCCCGGGACAGACCGTGCTGGTCCAGGCCGCGGGCAGCGGCGTGGGCAGCGCGGCCATCCAGATCGCGCGGCTGTGCGGGGCGCGGGTGATGACCACGGTCGGCAGCGACGACAAGATCGAGTTCGCCAGGTCGCTCGGCGCCGAGGAGGTCGTCAACTACCGCACCCACGACTTCGTGGAGGCGGCCAAGGCATGGACCGGCAAGCGCGGGGTCGACGTGGTCATCGAGCACATCGGGGGCGAGACGTTCGAGAAGAGCGTGTACGCGCTCACCCGCCTGGGCACGCTCGTCACCATCGGCTCGCACGACACGCACTGGGGCCGGCTCGACCTCCGCCACGTGTACTCGAAGAACCTCTCGGTGATGGGCACGAACCTCGGCTCGCTCCCCGAGTTCCGGACCATGCTCGAGCACCTCGCCGACGGCCGCCTGCGCCCGGTCGTCGATCGCGCCTTCCCCCTCAGTGACGCGCGGGGGGCCGTGCAACACGTGCTCGATCGCCGGAACAAGGGCAAGGTCCTGCTGCTGCCCGCGTGAGGACTCGACCCTGACCCTCGCCCAGCTCCTCGAGCGTGCGGCGCTGCGCCGCCCCGACGCCGATGCTGTCGTCGACGGCGTGGTTCGGCTCAGCTACGCCGAGCTCCACGCGCGCGCGCTGACCCTCGGCGCCGCCCTCGCTCGCCTCGGCGTGGCGCCCGGCGATCGGGTGCTGATCGCGCTCAAGAACCGGTGGGAGCACGTGTGCGCACACTGGGCGCTCCAGGCCATCGGCGGCGTCGCCGTGCCGGTGAATCACCGCTTCGCTCCGGCCGAGATGGCGTACGTGCTCGGCGACTCGGGCGCGCGCGTGGTGCTGTTCGAGCGCGCCACCGCAGCGGCCGTGCTCGAATCCGCGCGGGGGCCGTCGACGCGCCTGATCTACGCCGACGCTGATCCGCCCACCGATGCCGTCGCGTTCTCCGAGCTGCTCGAGCCGGTCGCGTCGCCGCCGCGTGCGCCGGCCGAGAACGATCTCTCGCTGATCCTCTACACGTCGGGGACGACGGGACGGCCCAAGGGCGTGCCGCGCACTCACGAGAACCACGTGGCGGGCGCGCTGGCTCACGCGCTCCAGTGCGGCTACGAGTGGGGCGAGCGCACGCTCGGGGTCATGCCGCTCTATCACACGATGGGGATTCACTCGCTCACCAGCATGGCCGCGATCAACGGGGCGTTCGTCTGTCAGCGCGACTGGAGCGCGGCCGGCGCGCTCGCGCTGATCGCGCGGGAGCGTCTGAGCGCGCTCTACCTGATTCCCACGCTGTTCTACGACCTCGTCCACGCGCCCGAGCTGGGACGCACCGACGTCACCACGGTGCGCAAGCTCGCCTACGCGGGCGCGCCCATGCTGGCGCCGCTGACCGACGCGTGCGTGAAAGCGTTTTCGCCCGACGTGTTCGTCAATCACTACGGGTCGACGGAAATCTACACGTTCTCGATCCGACCCGACGTGCACCTGAAACCCGGTTGCGCCGGTCGTCCGGGCCTTCACTCGACCCTGCGCGTGGTCACGGCGTCCACCGAGCGCCGGGTGGGGCCCGACGAAGTGGTGGCCGCGGGCAACAAGGGCGAGATCATCGCGCGGGTGGACTCGGACGAAGCGTTCGCAGGCTACTGGAACCGTCCCGACGCCGACGCCAGGGCGCTGCGCGACGGCTGGTACTTCACCGGCGACATGGGCTATCTCGACGGCGACGGCGAGCTCTACGTCTCGGGCCGCGTCGACGACATGATCATCAGCGGCGGCGAGAACATCCACCCCGTCGAGGTCGAAGAGGTGCTGGCGCGGCTGGCCGGGGTCCGGGACGTGGCGATCGTCGGCGAGCCCGACGCGCGGTGGGGCGAGCGCGTGGTGGCCTTCATCGTCGCGCCCGGCGCCGGACTGACCGCGGAGGGCGTCGACCGCTACTGCCGCGAGAGCCCGGACCTGGCGAGCTTCAAGCGTCCGCGCCGCGTCGTCTTCGTCGAGTCCATTCCCAAGACCGCGTCCGGAAAAATCCTGCGCCGGATTTTACGAGACGGCGAATACCGGGAGATCACGCCATGAGCGAGTTCGTGCGGGTGGAGCGGAGCGGGGCGATCGCCACGGTCTGGATCGATCGTCAGGCCAAGATGAACACGATGACGGTGGCCATGCGCGGGGAGTTCCCCGCGATCTTTCGCGAGCTGGACGCCGACGGCGCGATCCGTGTGCTCGTCATCCGCGGCGCCGGCGGCAAGGCGTTCAGCGCGGGCGGCGACGTCGCGGAATTCCTCACGCTGGCCCCGGCCGACCTCGAGCAGTGGGGTGACACGCTGACCGAGGCCGAGCGCTGCCGCAAGCCCGTGATCGCGGCCATCGACGGGTTCACGATGGGCGCCGGTCTCGAGCTGGCCGTGGCCTGCGACTTTCGCATCGCGACCCGCCGATCGGAGTTCGCGTTCCCGGAGATCCGGCTTGGCATGATTCCCGGCAGCGGCGGCACCCAGCGCGCGCTCCGGCTGATCGGCATGACCCGCGCGAAGTTGTTCATGCTGACGGGACAGCGCATCTCCGCCGAGCGGGCGGAAGCGTGGGGACTGATCACCCAGGCGGTGCCCGACGACGGGCTCGACGCCGCGGTGCAGGCCCTGGCCGGCGAGCTGGCCGCGCGGGCCCCGCTCGCCCTGCGCACGCTCAAGATGGTGCTGAACCGCGGCGCCGACGCCCCGCTGGAGACCGCGCTGGAGCTGGAGCGCAAGTCCTACGCCTGGCTCCGCTCCACCCACGATTACGAAGAAGGCGTGCGCTCGTTCGTCGAGAAGCGCGAGCCGAAATACGAGGGGAGATAGTCGTGAGTCACTCATCGTTCGGATTGACGCTGAGCAACCGCGCGGTGGTGCTGGGTCGGGTCAAGGCGTCCGACCTGATCGAGCTGAGCGTCGAGGCCGAGGCCTCCGGCGCCTTCGACGCGGTGTGGGCCGGCGACAGCCTGCTCGCCAAGCCGCGCCTCGAATCGGTGACGCTGCTCTCCGCGCTGGCCGGGGCTACGCGTCGGGTCCGGCTCGGCGTGGGCTGCATGGCGACGTTCGTCCATCGCCATCCGGTCATGCTCGCCCACGAGTGGGCGAGCCTCGACGTCATCTCGGGCGGCCGATCGTGGCTGGCCGTGTGTCTGGGCGGCCCCGACGAGATGAGCGTGGCCCAGGCCCTCGAGCATCGGGTGATGGGCGTGAAGGCCGCCGACCGCGTGGCTCGCCTCGAGGAGGGCATCGTGATCCTCCGGAAGCTGTTCGCCGAGAAGAACGCGTCCCACGCCGGTCGCTTCTACCAGTTCGAGAACGTCACGCTGCAGCCTCAACCGGTCCAGCAGCCGTGCCCGATCTGGATCGCCAGCAATCCGACCGGGCTCACGTGGAAGGGTGGGGCCAGCGCGGCCGAGCCGGCCGTCGAGCGTGGCTTGCGGCGGGTGGCCCGCTACGCCGACGGCTGGATGACCAACAAGCTCTCGCCCGACGAGTTCCGCCAGCAGTGGTCGCGGGTGACGGCGATGGCTCTGGAGGAAGGTCGCGACCCGTCCAAGCTCGGCAGCGCGCTCTACCACAACATCCATCTCGACGACGACCGGTCCCGCGCGCTCGCTGAGACGAAGAAGTTCCTCGACACGTACTACACGTCGAACTTCTCGCCGGCGTTCGTCGAGGGGTGGACGGTGGCGGGCGGCCCCAAGGAATGCGTGGACCAGTTGCGCGCGTACTTCGACGCGGGCGTCGGGCACATGGCGTTGCGGCTCACGTCTTGGGATCAGAGAGGGCAGCTGCGGCGGTTTCTCGACGAGGTGGCGCCGGCGTTTGCGTAGCGTCTTGTCGCGAATGACATCGCGCGAGGCGGCGGGGTCCTGTCACCGGGGTGGCCCGGCCGTGCAGGCTTCGTCACCCACGTCCCTGATTCGCAGTGCTTCGCACTGCGTACGGGAGACGGGGGTCCCACTACGCCTGCACGGCCGGGCCACCCCGGTGCCACCCCGCCGGGATCACGTACTGCGCCGCTGGAACAGTGTTGCGGAGACGGGCGATGATACCTATGATCCCGCCCGAGGAGGAAGTAACGCCGATGCCCGTCGGCCGTCGACAGCCCCATCGTTACCATCTTCGGGCCACGGCACCCGGCCGCGCGGTCCGTCCCGCTCTACGCGACGGGATATCCGACGCGCTATCCCGCGATTTCTCTCGCGATAGCACGGATAGCCGCCGGCCCGCTCTCACGCACGCAAGGGGCCGCCGCACAAGGCGATCTGCCGCCGTCCTCGTCCCGGCTCGGGCCGTGCTACACCGCGACATCCCGCGGCCTCCTCGACGCTACGCCGACCGAGCTAACGCGGGACCGAATTGTAGTTGGGCAGAGTTGAGGCGAGCCTCTGGCGCTTCGAGCATCGTGCGCGCCACGGTAGAATCGATCCGTGCCCGCGCTGCTGAGGATCCGTGGCTTTCGGTTCTTCTTCTTCTGTTTGGAGGGTCGAGAGCCACCGCACATCCACGTCGGTCACGCCGGACGGTACGCGAAGTTCTGGCTCGACCTGTGACGCTCGCGGACGTGCGTGGCTTTCGAGACCACGAGCTCACGGAAATTCGACGGCTCGTCCTTCAGAACAGGCAGTTCTTCTTGGAGAAGATGGCATGAGTACTTCGGTGGAGAGCCCCAGAGCCCTGGCGGTTGACGTGTCTTGCTCGGACGACAGCCTCAACGTCGTGCTGGCCGACGGCCGTACCATTTCCGTCCCCCTCGCTTGGTTCCCTCGGCTCCTCGAAGCGAGCCCCAAGCAAAGGACGAAGTGGGAATTCATCGGCGGCGGCATCGGCATTCACTGGGAACCCATCGACGAAGACATTTCGGTGGCGAGCCTCCTACAGCCCGAGAACTTCATGCGCCTGCCCGACAAGCGCATCCAGCCGACGCGCGGGAGGCGGCGTGCCCAAGTCGGAAGTCGCGGCGCGCGCGGCTGATACGCAGCGTCCGGCAGCTGACGCTCAGTGGCGCCTTGGGCAACGGAGAGACATAATGACGGCCGATGCGTTTCGAGATCGTCAGCGAGATCGTCGGCGTCGCGACGATCGCAGAGGGGTCTGGTGTCCGGGATCGGGTTCGGCTTCGCAGGCCGTACGGTGGACGGCGTTGGCGGAAGATGAAAGGGGTTGCCGTCGGTGATGTCAGGTAGATCGCGCACGGAGCGGCGGCGGCCGGCGGCCAGATTCGTCGTGTGCATCGAGAACTCGGCGTATCCGGTCTCGCTCGAGCGGCACAAGATTTACCGCGTTCTTCGTGATGACGACGCGGCCAGAGACGGTGACCTGCGTATTGTCGACGAGAGCGGCGAGGACTACCTGTACCCGGCTGAGTGGTTTGCTGCCGTTGATTTGCCTCGGCGAGTCCGGACATCTCTCCTGCGACAGTCCGCATAACTTCGCAGAGGAGCGGACGCCTCGGCACCAGCAGGTCATGGGCAAGGTCGAGAAGATCGAGGAAGACGTTCAGGCGCTCTCTCCCGATGAGCTAGCGCAGTTCCGCGTCTGGTTTCTGGAATACGACTGGACGGGGTGGGATCGCCAGGTCGAACGAGATGTCCAGGACCGCAGACTCGACGCGCTTGCGG
>DATHGT010000201.1:0-15747 GCA_035317605.1 Candidatus Acidiferrum sp.
TCACGCGGCGGCTCGCCCGGTCCCCAGGTGGCGGCGATTCCGCCCGATCCCGTCTTAGATCTGAAGTCCCTCGGCCGTGGCGGCGGAGCCGGCGGACGCGGGCAGGGGCGGGGAGGCATCGAGGGCGAGCCGGTCCCCCTCGACTCGCCGGACCCGAAGTACAGCGACTACCTCGACCGGGTCCGCCGGGCCATCAAGGACAAGTGGGGGTTTCCCTGCTCTGATGGAGCGCCGGATCGCTATGGATGCGTCCGGCGCGAGGGCGAGCTGATCATCGAGTTCGGCATCGCGAAGGACGGCCACGTCCCGTTCATCTCGTTGAGGCAATCGACCGGCTCGGCCAACATGGATGCGTTCGCGCTCAACGCGATCCGGCTGGCTCAGCCCTTCCCGCCGGTGCCGGACGTGATCAGCAAGACGGGGTTTCCGATCCTGGCCCGCTTCCGCTACATCCTCGTCGACCAGACGATGACCAACATCCTCAGATGAGCCGCCCGCGCCTTGACACCCGTGCCGGCGCCCCTGTAGCATGGCCGTTACTCTTGGATAGGCTCGTAGCTCAGTGGGAGAGCGCCTCTCTGACGCAGAGGAGGTCGGCGGTTCGAAACCGCCCGAGCCTACCATTTCACGGGGCTCGCACGATCACCGCTCAAGGAGTGTATGGCCGAAGCTGAAGAAGACCGTCATCTCAAGCTGACCGGCGAGTTCGACTGCGACCCCTCGCCCCTCTCGATGGTTCGGCATTCCACCTCGCACGTCATGGCTCAGGCCGTCCGGCGGCTGTTCCCCGGCGTCAAGGTCGCTATCGGTCCGGCCATCGAGGACGGGTTCTATTACGATTTCGCCAAGCCCGAGCCGTTCACGCCTGACGATCTCGAACGCGTCGAGAAGACCATGCGCGAGATCGTCAAGGCCGATCTGCCCTTCGAGCGGCGCGAGATGGACCGGCACGAGGCCATCGGCTTCTTCCGCGAGCATGACGAGCCGTTCAAGGTCGAGATCCTGGAGGGCATCGACGCGCCTCGCGTGTCGCTCTACCAGCAGGGCGAGTTCGTCGATCTCTGCCGGGGACCGCACGTCGCGTCCACCGGGGCGATCAAGGCGTTCAAGTTGCTCTCGTCGTCCGGGGCCTACTGGCGCGGCGACGAGAAGAACCCGATGCTCCAGCGCATCTACGGCACGGCCTGGCTCACCCAAGAGGACCTCGACCAGTATCTCTGGCGGCTCGAGGAGGCCAAGAAGCGCGATCACCGAAAGCTCGGGCGAGAGCTGGACCTGTTCGATTTCTACGACATCGCGCCGGGCGCGCCGTTCTGGCTGCCCAACGGCATGATCCTCGTCCGGGAGCTGGAGAAGTTCGCGCGCGAGCACCTCGACGCGCGCGGCTACCAGGAGATCTCGACCCCGATCCTCGTGAACAAGCGGCTGTGGGAGCAGTCCGGGCACTGGGAGCTTTACCAGGACAACATGTTCAAGGTCGAGATCGAGGGCGAGGTCTTCAGCCTCAAGCCCATGAACTGCCCCGAGTCGTCGCTCGTCTACAAGCGCGCGCTGCGCTCGTACCGCGACCTTCCCATTCGCCTGAGCGAGATGGGACGCGACCACCGCAACGAGCGGTCGGGCACGCTCACCGGCTTGGTGCGGGTGCGCCAGTTCACCCAGGACGACGCGCACATCTACTGCCGCCCCGATCAGCTGCAGGACGAGCTCAGCTCGCTGTTCGGGCTGGTGCGGGAGTGGTACAAGACCTTCGGCCTCGAGCCCTCGTTCAAGCTCTCGACGCGGCCGGAGAAGTATCTGGGGACCGTCGAGCAGTGGGATGCCGCCGAGCAGGCGCTGCACGACGCGCTCAAGGCCAACGGTCTGGCCTACGCGCTGAACCCGGGCGACGGGGCCTTCTACGGTCCCAAGATCGACGTGGACGTGCAGGACGTGCTGGGACGCCGCTGGCAGATCGCGACGATCCAGGTCGATCTCACGATGCTGCCCGAGCGGTTTCAGCTCGAGTACATCGACGCCGACGGCCAGCCCAAGCGCCCGGTGGCGATCCACCGGGCGATCTTCGGCTCCTACGAGCGCTTCATCGGGATCATCACCGAGCACTATGCCGGCGCCTTTCCCACCTGGCTGGCGCCCGTGCAGGCGCGCGTGCTGCCCATCAGCGAGAAGCACGCCGAGTACGCGCGCGAGGTCTGGGGCCGACTGCGCGCGGCGCGCGTCCGGGCCGAACTGGACGACCGCAACGAGAAGCTCGGGTATCGCATCCGCGAGGCGCAGGTGCGAAAGGTCCCGTACATGCTCGTGGCCGGCGAGCGCGAGAAGCAGAACGGCACCGTGAGCGTCCGCCATCGCAGCGGCGAAGACCTGGGCGCCATCCCCGTCGATCGCGTGCTCGCCGACCTCGCCGCCGAGATCGCCTCCCGGTCCGCCAGCCTCACCGTAGGCCGTTCGTGACCCTGCCTTCCACCGCTGTCAACTGAGGAGTGACGCCTATCAGCCAACAACAGCGAACCGACATTCGTATCAACGAAGGCATCCGGGCCCGCGAGGTGCGCGTGGTCAGTGCCGAGGGCGAGCAGCTCGGCATCATGACGATCCAGGAGGCGCTGGAGGCGGCCCGCTCGCGCGACTTCGACCTCGTCGAGGTGGCGTCCGAGGCCCAACCGCCGGTCTGCCGCATCATGGACTTCGGCAAGTACAAGTACACGCAGGCGCGGCGGCAGAAGGAAGCGCGGAAGAAGCAGACGACCATCCTGGTCAAGGAAGTGAAGATGGGGCCCAAGACCGAGAAGCACGACTTCGAGTTCAAGCTCAAGCACGTGCGGCGCTTCCTCGAGGAAGGCCACAAGGCCAAGGTCACCGTCCGCTTCAAGGGGCGCGAGATGGCGCACACCGAGCTCGGGTGGAAGATGCTGAACCGGATGGTGGAGGCGGTGTCGGACATCGCGGTCACCGAGAACAACCCCAGGATGGAAGGCCGCATGCTCCACATCATGCTGAGCCCGAAGGCTCACTGATTGACATGGGGGATACGAGGCGCACCCCCGATTCATTTCCGAAGGGGGCTACGCCCCCCTCAGGCTCCCCCGGCCTCGGTGGCTCGCACACGCCCCGGCGGAGCCGGGGCGCGGCTCGAATGGAGGCCACATGCCGAAGATGAAGACGAAGCGGGGCGCGGCCAAGCGCCTGAAGAAGACGGGGACCGGTAAGCTCAAGCGGGCCGGGGGCTGGAAGCAGCACAAGCTCGAGGGCAAGTCGCCCAAGCGGCGGCGGGGGTTGCGCAAGTCGAAGATCGTGGCGAAGGCCGACGAGGCGCGGCTTCAAGTCCTGGTCCCGTACCTGTAGACTGAGTGATCCGATCGAAGGAGGACCTGTTCCATGCCACGGGCAAAAGGCGGCGCGAAGACGCGCCAGCGTCGCAAGAAGATCCTCAAGAAGGCCAAGGGCTACTTCGGCGGCCGGCGCAAGCTCTACCGCACAGCGGCCGAGACCGTCCTGCGGGCCGGGGCGTTCGCCTATAGCGGGCGCAAGCAGAAGAAGCGGCAGGCGCGGTCGCTGTGGATCGTGCGGATCAACGCGGGCTGCCGGCTGGCCGGCCTGTCGTATTCCGTGTTCATGGCCGGATTGAAGAAGGCCGGGATCACGCTCGACCGGAAAGTCCTGGCCGAGCTGGCGGTGGTCGACCCCAAGGCGTTCGAGAAGCTCGCCGAGACCGCCAAGACCGCCTGAGCTGAGACCGTGGGTCACCCGCGCGTCGACGCGATCCTCGAAGGGGCGCGCGGAGCCGCCGTCGCCGCCCGCTCGGCGGCGGAACTCGAAGAGGTCCGCATCCGCTTTCTCGGGCGCCAGGGCGAGCTGACCCAGCTGCTGCGGTCGCTGGGCGCGCTCTCCCCCGCCGAGCGTCCGCTGGTCGGGGCCGCCGCCAACGAGGCCAAGCGCGAGCTGGAGGCGCTGCTGGAGAGCCGCCTCGCGGAGGCGCGCGAGACCGAGCGCACCCAGGCCCGGCGAGAGCAACGGCTGGACCTCACGTTGCCGGGACGCCGACCGCGCCTCGGGGCGATTCACCCGCTCACCCGTGTGCACGACGAGATCGTCACGATCTTCGCCGGCCTCGGGTTCTCCCTCGCCGAGGGGCCGGAGATCGAGACCGACTACTACAACTTCGAGGCCCTCAACATTCCGGCCGATCATCCCGCCCGCGACATGCAGGACACGTTCTACCTGCCCGGTGGACTGCTGCTGCGCACCCACACCTCACCCGTGCAGGTGCGGACCATGCTCGCCAAGCGGCCTCCGGTACGCATCGTGGTGCCCGGGCGCGTGCATCGTCGCGACATTCCCGACGCCACGCATTCGCCGGTGTTCCACCAGGTCGAGGGCCTCGCCGTCGACCGTCACGTCACGATGGCCGACCTCAAGGGCACACTCGAGCTGTTCGCCCGTGAGATGTTCGGGGCGCGCTCGCGGATCCGCTTCCGGCCCTCGTTCTTCCCGTTCACCGAGCCGTCGGCCGAGGTGGACGTGCTGTGCTTCCTGTGCGGCGGCGACGGCTGTCGCGTGTGCAAGCAGTCGGGCTGGCTCGAGATCCTGGGCTCCGGCATGGTCCATCCGCGCGTGCTGGCCAACGTCGGCTACGACACCGAAGCCTTCACGGGATGGGCCTTCGGCATGGGGATCGAGCGCATCGCAATGCTCAAATACGGGGTCGACGACATTCGGCTGTTCTACGAGAATGATCTGCGATTCCTCGCGCAGTTCGCCTGAATCGCGATGAAGATTCCCTACAACTGGGTCCGGGAGTTCGTCGAGCTGAGCCTGTCGCCCGAGGCGGCGGCGGATCGGCTCGTGAACGCGGGCATCGAGGTCGCCAGCGTCACCCGGGTGGCGCCCGCGGGACTGTCCGGCATCGTGGTCGGCGAGATCGAGGCGATCGAGCGCGAGCTGGGCGAGAGCCAGGGACACCGGCTGGTCCTGTGTCGCGTCAGCACCGGGCGCGAGCGCTTCTCGGTGATCTGCGGCGCTCCCAACGCGGCGGTGGGGGTGCGAGCGGCGTTCGCCCCGCCCGGGGCCACGCTGCCCGGCGCCGCCGCCGGAGAGACGCGACGGATCGCGGTGGCCCGCATCCGCGGCGTCGAGTCGCAGGGGATGCTGTGCTCGGAGCGCGAGCTGGGCCTGGGCGACGAGCACGAGCGCGGCATCCTCACGCTGGCCCAGGACGCGCCGCTCGGCGCGGATCTCGTCGCGCACCTCGGTCTCGACGACAGCGTGCTCGACGTCGAGATCACGCCCAACCGTCCGGACTGCCTCTCGGTCGTCGGCGTCGCGCGGGAACTGGCCGCCCTCACCGGGGCGCCCCTGCGCGCTCCCGAGATCGCGGTGAAGGAATCGGGGGAGCCGGTGTCCGATCTCGCGCGGGTGAGGATCGACGCGCCCGACCTCTGTGCCCGCTACACGGTGCGCGTGATCAGCGACGTGCGGGTGGGACCGTCGCCGGCGTGGATGGCCGCGCGGCTGCGCGCGGTCGGGCTCCGCCCGATCAGCAACGTGGTCGACGTCACCAACTACGTCCTGTGGGAGCTGGGTCACCCGCTCCACGCGTTCGACCATGCCACCGTACGCGCGAGTACGATCGTCGTTCGACGAGGGCGCGTCGGCGAAAGCTTCCGCACGCTCGACGGCCAGGACCGCGAGCTCGCCGATTCCATGTGCGTGATCGCCGATCCGGAACGGGCGATTGGTCTGGCCGGCGTGATGGGCGGCGCCAATACCGAGGTGTCCGACGCGACCACGCGGGTGCTGCTGGAGAGCGCGTGGTTCGATCCGGCGACGACGCGGCGGACCGCGCGAGCGCTCGGGCTTCGCACCGACGCCGCCTACCGGTTCGAGCGGGGCGCCGACATCGAGGCGCTGGTCGCCGCCAACGATCGCGCGGCGCAGCTCGTGGCCGAGCTGGCCGGGGGCAGCGTCGCGCGCGGCCTGCTCGACGTCTATCCGCGCCCGCGGCCGCGCCCGCGCGTGCGGCTCCGGATGTCCCGCGTCGGGCGCGTGCTCGGCATCGCGCCGCCCCGCGCCGACGCGCGGCGGATCCTCGTCGGCCTCGGGCTGCCCGTGGAGGATCGCGGCGAGGACCTCGAAGTCGACGTGCCGAGCTTCCGCCGCGACCTCGCGGTCGAGGACGACTTGGTCGAAGAGATCATCCGCGTGTGGGGCTACGACAAGATCCCCTCGACGCTCGTGCCCACGACGGTCCAGCTCGTCGAGCGTCCCGAACGCGTTCGCCAGGCCGACGTCGTTCGCCGCGCGCTGGCGGCGGCGGGCTTGTCGGAAGCGGTGGGGTGGACGTTCACCGACGCACCCCACGCCGCCGCCCTGCCCACGTCCGCGGAGCCGCTCGCGCTCGTCAATCCGCTGAGCCAGGATGCCGCGTTCTTGCGCGATCATCCACTGGCCGGTGTGTTGAGCGCGATCGCGCTGAACCTGCGCCGTCAGCACGCGAGCGTGCGGCTCTTCGAGATCGCCAGGACGTACGAGCGTCGCGACGGCGGGACGGCGGAGCCGCGCTGGGCCGCGCTCGCGGTGAGTGGCCAGCGCGGGGAGCCCGCCTGGTACCGCGCCGTCGAGAGCGTGGACGTCTACGACGCCAAGGGCCTGGCCGAGCACGCGCTCGCGACCCTCGGCCTCGCGGCAACCGTGGGGATGGGCGGGACGCTTTCCGGCTTCGAGGACGATTGTCACGGCGCCCTGGTGGCCGCCGACGGCACCGTGCTCGCGGAGTTCGGCGAGATCTCCGCGCGCGTGCGGGCGGCGTTCGACGTCGAGGCGCCCGTCTTCGCCGCCGTCGTGTCGCTCGACGCGGCCCTGGAGGCCGCGCGGACGCCGGGACGAGCCAGCGCTGGGCTCGGCGACTCGTCGTCGGGCACGTTCCGCTACGAGCCGCTGCCGCGATACCCTGCGGTGCAGCGGGACGTCGCGTTCGTCATCGAGGCGGGCTCGGCGGCGACCGCGGCGCGCATCGAGTCGGCGATGCGTGAGCTGGCCGGAGCGTTGCTGCGCGGACTCACGCCCTTCGACGTCTTCCGTTTTCCGGACGGGCGCCGGAGCCTTGCCTGGCGGCTCACGTTTCAGGCCGAGGATCGGACCTTGACCGACGAAGAGATCAATGCCATCCAGGAGCGCGTGGCGCGCGGAGTGAGCGAGCGGTTCCACGTCGCGTGGCGGGGAGTGTGAATGAGTGACGGGGTGGTCGAACGACTGGGACAGCTCGAGGAAGCCGTGCGCCGGGCCGCGGAGATGCTGGGCCGGCTCCGCGAAGAGAACGATCGGCTTCGCAGGGACGTGGCGCGTCTCACCGAGGAGCGCCGCCAGATTCTCGGCCACATCGACGGCATCCTGGACGAAATCGCGAAGTTGGGCATTGAATAGGGGCCATGGCTGACGCCCAGCGGGTCGAGCTGACGTTCCTGGGGACGAAGCTCGCCGTCCGGACGGAAGCGGCGCCGGAGTATCTGCAGTCGCTGGTTCGCTACCTGGAGGACGCGGTGGCCCAGCTCCGCCAGGCGGGCGTGCGCGACGACTCGACCGCGCTCATGCTCGCCGCCCTCGACGTGGCCGACGAGCTGTTCCGCGAGCGCGAGGACAAACAGCGCGCCGCCGGCGACGTGGGCGCGCGCCTGGGCGCCCTCGTCTCGCTCCTGGAGGAAACCACGGGATCCTGAGGGGCTTGACGCGGGGCGGCTCCGTGGGTACACAGGAGAGCGTCCCTGCGCTGTACGTGATGCCGGGGGAAAGTTTCAACCTCGTATCGAGAACGGGAGCCGTCCCGAGGGCGGTGCGCAAGCCCCTCTTGAAGGGGAAGCCTGAAGCCCTCTAATGCAGGCGCCCACCTGGTGCATACCAGGTTCGAAACACCGTCGGCACACGGCAGAGGTGGGGACGATTTCTCGTTGGCGGATTTGACTCGCGCTCGCTCCCCCGCCTATACTTTCAACTCTAACGGCTATTTGGCGCTCACCGCACGGCCGTGGAGACGATAGATCATGCTCCAAGCGTTCTGGGTCTTCGATTCGGTCCTCATCATCATCGCCTTCGTCCTGGGCGTCTTCATCTACAAGTGGCTCAGCGACAAGAAAGTCGGCGACGCCAGCGAGCGCGCGCGGCAGATCGTGAGCGCGGGCGAGCGCGAGGCGGACGCCCGCCGCCGCGCCGCTGACCTCGAGGCCAAGGAGGGCGCGCTCAAGATCCGCGAGGATCTCGAGACGGAAACGCGCCGGCGCGAGCGCGAGATCCAGCAGATCGAGCAGCGCGTGGTGACCAAGGAAGAACAGCTCGCCCGCAAGCTCGACGAGATCGACCGCCGCATGAACGCCCACGGCAACAAGGAGCGCGCGCTCGCCGAGCGCGAGGTCTCGGTCGGTCAGAAGGAAGGTCGGCTCGCCCAGGCCCTCGACGAGCAGCGGCGCAAGCTCGAGGTCATCGCGGGGCTCACCGCCGAGGAGGCCAAGCGCCAGCTCCTGGCCCAGATGGAGGTGGACGCCCGCCGCGAGGCGACCCTGCTCCAGATGAAGCTCGAGGAGCAGGCGCGCGAGACCGCCCACGAGAAGGCCAAGGAAGTGCTGGCCACCACCATCCAGCGCCTCGCCCCCGACTACACGGTGGAGACCTCGGTGTCGGTCGTCGACTTGCCCTCGGACGACATGAAGGGCCGGATCATCGGGCGGGAAGGGCGCAACATCCGCGCCCTCGAGCTGCACACCGGCGTGGATCTCATCGTCGACGACACGCCGGAAGCCGTGCTGATCTCCGCCTACGATCCGTATCGCCGCGAGATCGCGAAGCGCTCGCTCCAGAAGCTCCTCGCCGACGGCCGTATCCATCCCGCGCGAATCGAGGAGGTCGTCGAGAAGGTCAAGAAGGAGATGGAGCAGCACCTCAAGGAAGAGGGCGAGAAGGCCTGCTTCGAGGTGGGCGTCCTCGGCTTGCACCCGGAGCTGGTCAAGCTGGTGGGTCGCATGAAGTATCGGACGTCCTATGGCCAGAACTGTCTGCAGCACTCCAAAGAAGTGGCCTGGCTCTGCGGCATGATGGCGGCCGAGATCAAGGCCGACGTCAAGCTGGCCAAGCGCATGGGGCTGCTCCACGACATCGGCAAGGCGCTGACCCACGAGCAGGAAGGGAGCCATCCCGAGCTGTCGCTCCAGGTGCTCACCAAGTACAACGAGAGCGCCGAGGTCATCAACGCGGCACTCTGCGGCCACGAGAACGTCGAGCCCCAGACCGTCGAGGCCGTGCTGACCGAGGCCGCCGACGGCATCTCCGCGGCGCGACCGGGGGCCCGGCGCGACGTGCTCGAGTCCTACATCAAGCGGCTGGCCAAGCTCGAGGAGATCGCGCTGTCCTACCGTGGCGTCGAGATGTGTTACGCGATCCAGGCGGGCCGCGAGCTGCGCGTGCTGACCAAGGCCGACATGATCTCCGACTTCGACGCCCACCAACTCGCCAAGGACATCACCAAGCGGATCGAGACGGAGATGCAGTACCCCGGCCACATCAAGGTCGTCGTCATCCGGGAGACCCGCGCCGTCGAAGTTGCGAAGTAGTTCCCGATGAACGTCTTGATGGTGGGCGACATCTTCGGCGACTCGGGCCGCGCGGCGCTGACCAAGCTCTTGCCGAAGATCCGCCAGCAACACGCGATCGACGTCGCGGTGGTGAACATCGAGAACGCCGCCGGCGGCTTCGGCGTGACCCCGCAGATCGCCCGCAGCGTGCTCGAAGGCGGCGGCGTCGACGTGCTGACCTCCGGCAACCATATCTGGGACAAGAAAGAGATCATCCCGTACATCGGCAAGGAGAACCTGCTCCTGCGTCCCGCGAACTTTCCGCCGGGGACGCCGGGCTTTGGACACATCACGGTCAAGGCCGGTCCTCATCGGGTCGGGGTGCTCAACCTCATGGGCCGCATCTTCATGAATCCGATCGACTGCCCGTTCCGCAAGGCCGACGAGCTGGTGGCCGAGCTGCGGCGCGAGGCCCCGGTGGTGCTGGTCGACATGCACTCCGAGGCGACGTCGGAGGTGATGGCGCTCGGCTGGTACCTCGACGGCCGCGTGAGCGCGGTGGTGGGCACCCACCGCCACGTGCAGACCGCCGACGAGCGCGTCCTGCCCGGCGGCACCGCCTACATCACCGACCTCGGCATGACCGGTCCCATCGACTCCGTGATCGGCGTCGACAAGGACATCATCATCCAGCGATTCCTCACCCAGATGCCGATTCGCTTCGAGCCCGCCAAGGGTCCCGCCGCCCTGCGCGGCGTCGTCATCGCGGTCGATCCCGACACCGGACGCGCGACCTCGATCCGGCGCCTCGACATCGCCGCGTGATCCTCCACGGCAAGCCGGTCGCCGAACGAGTCCTGAACGGCGTGCGCGAGGGCGTCGCGTCGTTGCGCGCGCGCACGGGAATCGCGCCGGCGCTGGCCGTGGTCCTGGTGGGTGACTTCGCGCCGTCCAAGGTTTACGTGGCCAACAAGAAGCGGGCGGCCGAGGGCGTGGGCATCGCTTCCAGGGACTTCCTCCATCCCGACGGGCTGAGCCAGGACGAGCTGCTCGGGCTGCTACGTTCGCTGAACGAGGACCGGTCGATCCATGGCATCCTGCTCCAGCTTCCGCTCCCTCAGGGATTGGATGAGGACGCTGCCATCGAGGCCATCGCGCCCGAGAAGGACGCCGACGGCTTGCACCCGACCAACCTCGGCCGGTTGCTGACCGGCACGCCGGCGGTGTCGCCGTGCACGCCCGCCGGGTGCCTGGAGATCCTCGATCACTACGGCGCGGACCTCAAGGGCGCGGAAGCCGTGGTGGTGGGCCGTTCACGCCTGGTCGGCAAGCCGCTCGCGCAGCTCCTGCTGGCTCGTCACGCGACCGTGACCACGTGCCACACGCGCACGCGCGATCTCGCCGAGCACACCCTCCGCGCCGACGTGCTCTGCGTCGCGGCCGGGCGCCCGCACACGATCACGGGCGACATGATCAAGCCGGGAGCGTGGGTGATCGACGTGGGGATCAATCGCGTCGACACCGGCAAGCTCGTCGGCGACGTGGACTTCGATTCCGTGAGCGCTCGGGCGCACGCGATCACGCCCGTGCCCGGAGGCGTCGGCCCCATGACCGTCGCCATGCTCATGCGCAACACCTTCGTCCTCGCGGAACGCCAAGTGTCGCGATGAGAGCGCACACATGAGCGCCACGGCTTTGCCGGGGCGCGCCGTCCTCACGGTCTCCCAGCTCACCGAGCGGTTGCGCGCGGTCGTCGAGGAGCAGTTCCCGGCGGTGTGGGTCGAGGGGGAGATCTCGAACTTCCGCGTGTACGGCTCGGGGCACGCGTACTTCACGCTGAAGGATGAGACCTCGCAGGTGCGGGGCGTGCTCTTCCGCAACCGCATGCGGCGGATCCGCTTCGAGCCCGGCGACGGCCAGCACGTGCTCGCGTTCGGCAGCCTGGAGGTCTACGCGGCGCGCGGCGAATACCAGCTCGTGGTCGAGCTGCTCGAGCCGCGCGGCCTGGGTGCGCTCCAGCTCGCCTTCGAGCAGCTCAAGACGCGCCTTTCCGCCGAAGGGCTCTTCGCCGAGAGCCGCAAGCGCCCGCTCCCGCGCTTTCCCCGGCGCATCGGGATCGTCACCTCGCCGAGCGGCGCCGCCGTGCGCGACATCCTGCGCATCATCGGCCGCCGCTTCGACGGCCTGTCGATCGTGATCGCGCCCGCCCGCGTGCAGGGCGACGGCGCGGCCCGCGAGATCGCCGACGGCATCGCCGACCTCAACGCCCTCGGTGACGTCGACGTGATCATCGTCGGCCGGGGCGGCGGCTCGCTCGAAGACCTGTGGGCCTTCAACGAGGAGACGGTGGCGCGGGCCATCGCCGGCTCGAAGATCCCGATCATCTCCGCCGTCGGTCACGAGGTCGACGTGACCATCGCGGATTTCGTGGCCGACGTGCGCGCGCCCACGCCGTCGGCCGCCGCCGAGCTGGTGGTCCGCGAGAAGCGCGCGCTGATCGACGGCCTCGTCGACCTGCGCGCCCGCCTGGAGCACGCGATGCGTCGCCGTTTCGCGCGCGAGGCCGAGCGCGCCGCCTCGCTGGCCGGCCGGCGCGTGCTCACCGATCCCGCCCGGCCGCTCCGCGACTTCGAGCGCCGCGTGGACGACGCGCTTCGCCGTCTCCAGCACGCGGCCCGCGCGACCCTGCGCCGCGCCGCGCACCGTCTCGAAATCGACACGGCCGGTCTGCGCGGAGGGAGCCCCTTCACCCGGCTCGCCACCGGACGGCAGCGGCTCGTGCACGTGGAGGGACGCCTGCACGGCGGAATGTCGCGGACGCTCGTACACTCGCAGCACCGACTGGGGACCCTGGTCGGCCGGCTGGATTCGCTGTCGCCGCTGGCCGTGCTCGGCCGCGGCTACAGCCTCACGCTCAGCGCCGCCGGTGACGTGGTACGAGACGCCGCGCACGTCGGCCCCGGCGACGCCGTCGAGGTGCTGCTCGCCCGGGGAAGCCTCGACTGCCGCGTCGAGCGGACGAAGGAGCGCGATGACCGACCTCAGGTTTGAAGACTGCCTGACCCGGCTCGAGCAGATCGTGGGCCAGCTGGAGGCGGGCACGCTGTCGCTGGAGGATTCGCTGAAGGTCTTCGAGGAGGGTATCGGGTTGGCGCGTCACTGCGCGAAGTACCTGGCGGACGCCGAGCGTCGCATCGAGGTGCTGGCCAAGGACGAGGCGGGCGCGCTCAGCCAGAAGCCCCTGGCCTTCACGGACGAAGAGCCGTGAGCGCCTTCGACCTTACCGCCTATCTCAACGATCGACGCCAGCGGGTGGACGACGCGCTGGCCACGGTGCTGCTCCCCGACGACGCCGAACCGCCGAGCGTGCATCGCGCCATGCGCTACAGCGTGATGGCCGGCGGCAAGCGGCTGCGTCCGATCCTGGTCATCGCCGGCGCCGAGGCGGTGGGCGGCGCGGCCGCGACCGTGATGGAAGCCGCGTGCGCGCTCGAGCTGATCCACACCTATTCGCTGATCCACGACGATCTGCCCGCCATGGACGACGACGATTACCGCCGGGGCCGGCTCACCAACCACAAGGTGTTCGGCGAGGCGGTGGCCATCCTGGCCGGCGACGCGCTGCTCACCGACGCCTTCCGGCTCATCGCCGAGAACGCCGCGCGGGTGGCCAAGAACCCGGCGCTGGTGCGCGACGTGATCGTGGAGGTGGTGGAGGCCGCGAGCACCCGCGGCATGGTCGGGGGCCAGGTGGTCGACATCGAATCCGAGGGCAAGACCGTCGCCGCGGAGACGCTCGAGTACATCCACCTCCACAAGACCGCGGCGCTGATTCGCGCCTCGCTGCGGGTGGGGGCCATGCTGGGGGGCGGCCGCGCCGACCAGCTCGCGGTCATCGGCGAGGCGGGACGGAGCCTCGGCCTCGCCTTCCAGATCGTGGATGATATTCTCGACGTCGAAGGCACGCTCGCCGAGCTCGGCAAGTCCGCGGGCAGTGACGAGCGGAAGGGCAAGGCCACGTACCCCGCGGTGCACGGGATCGAGGCCTCCCGCGAGGAGGCCCGCCGACTGATCGGCTTGGCCAAGGACGAGCTGGCGGCCTTCGGGGCGGGCGCGGTTCCGCTGTGCGCGCTGGCCGACTACATCTTCGAACGGAGGTCCTGAGGTGTCCGCGATCAGCGGCGTGTTCGCCCGCGAGATCCTCGACTCCCGCGGCAATCCCACCGTCGAGGCCGAGGTCCAGCTCGATTCCGGGGCGTGGGGCCGCGCCGCCGTGCCCTCGGGCGCGTCGACCGGCAAGCGCGAGGCGGTGGAGCTGCGCGACGGCGACAGCCAGCGCTATCGCGGCAAGGGCGTGCAGCGGGCGGTGAAGAACGTCGAAGAAACCATCGCCGCCGAGATCGAGGGCATGGAGGCCACCGAGCAGGCGGCGGTCGATCAGGCAATGCTCGAGCTGGACGGCACGCCCAACAAGTCAGCGCTGGGCGCCAACGCGATCCTCGCCGTCTCGCTCGCGGTCGCGCGGGCCGGCGCCGACGAAGTGGGTCTTCCGCTCTACGCCTACCTGGGCGGCGTGGGAGCGCGGCTCTTGCCGGTGCCGCTCATGAACGTGCTCAACGGTGGCGCCCACGCCGACAACGGGCTCGACATCCAGGAGTTCATGCTGGTGCCGGCGGGCGCGGAGAGCTTCAGCGCCGCGCTGCGGATGGGCGTCGAGATCTTTCACACGCTCAAGGACCTGCTCCACGAGCGGGGGCTCTCCACCGGTGTCGGCGACGAGGGCGGGTTCGCGCCCGCGCTCGGGTCCAACGTCGCCGCCCTCGACCTGTTCCTCACGGCCATCGAGCGCGCCGGCTACCGGCCGGGGGAGGACGTGTTCCTCGCCCTCGACGTGGCGGCCAGTGAATTCGCGGAGTCGGGCGGGCGCTATCGGCTCGCCCGCGACGGCGTCGTGCGCACCGGCGACGAGATGATCGCGATGTACGAGTCGCTGCTCGAGCGCTACCCCATCGTGTCCATCGAGGACGGACTGGGCGAGGACGACTGGGGCGGGTGGGGCGCGTTGACGCGGCGGCTGGGCGCGCGCGTGCAGCTCGTCGGCGACGATCTCTTCGTGACCAACCCCGCCATCATCCAGCAGGGGATCAAGAACGGCATCGCCAACGCGGTGCTGGTGAAGGTCAACCAGGTGGGCACGCTCACCGAGACGCTCCAGGCCATCGAGCTGGCCAAGCGCGCGGGCTACGGCACCGTGATCTCGCACCGCTCCGGGGAAACGGAAGATACGTTCGTCGCGGATCTCGCCGTCGCCGTCAACGCCGGCCAGATCAAGACCGGCTCGGTGGCCCGCACCGATCGCACCGCCAAGTACAACCAGCTCCTGCGCATCGAGGAGGAGCTGGGGCACGCGGCCTCTTTCCCCGGACGCGGTCTCTACACGCGCGTGGCCCGGTGAGGCCGCGGGTCGTCGGCGGCGCCCTCGTCGTCCTGCTCCTCGCCGGGCTCACGGTCTATGGGTGGCAAGGGGTGGTGCGCCTCCGCCAGATGCGCGAGCAGCTCCAGAGCCTCGAGCGCGAGAACGTGAGCCTGCGCCGGGAAGCCGAGCGTCTGGCCCAGGTGATCGACCGCCTGCGCAACGATCCCGCGTATCTCGAGCGGATCGCCCGCGAGGAGCGGGGCATGGTGCGCCCGGGGGAGACCGTCCTGAAGTTCCCGCCGAAGGACAAAGTGAGCCAGTGACGGTGGACACGCTGTGGGGATCGGCGTGGTTCTGGGGCGCGCTGTTCGTGGTCTCGTCGTTTGTCAACTTCCGCGCCGCCTTCAAGCTTCTGATCGACTGGAAGGGCATGGCCACGACCTGCCGCTTCGTCGAGGACGCCTACGAGCGGCTCGACCGTCTCCCCGACGAGGCCGCGCTCGAGCGGGAAACGCGGGCGCCCCTGTTCATCCACCTCGTCCCCGCGTACCAGGAGCCCGAGATCGCCCACACCCTGCGCGCGCTCCTGGACTCGCGCTACCCGCACGGCAAGCTGCACGTGGTGGTGGTGACGAAGGCCGAGGAGGATCGGTCGCCGCATCCGGCCATGCCGGCGAGCACCGCCGAGCTGGTGCGCCGCTTCCGCGCCGAGCTGCCGCCGTGGCAGCAGAAGATGCTGTCGCTGCAGATCATGCCCGGCCCGGGCCGCAAGGC
>DATHGT010000202.1:0-2900 GCA_035317605.1 Candidatus Acidiferrum sp.
GATCGGATCGTCGACGTGGCTCTGGTTCTTCTGCTCGCCCGGGTAGTGCATGCCGTACAGGAAGTTGTCGGGATCGAGGAACGGCGTCTGCGGACCGAACGTCATCGAGTCGAACTTCCCGAAGTAGCAGCTCGCGATGAACGCGCCGTATTCGCGCTGATCGAGCTTGGTGGTGATGCCGACGTCCTTCAACGACTTGAGGATGAGCTGGGCGTTGTCGCTCAAGAGCGTCGAGCCGTATGTGGTGAAGCACAGGCTGGCCGCGAAGCCGTTCGGATAGCCCGCGGCGGCCAGCAGGCGCCGGGCCTCGGCGGGATCGTGACGGAAATACTTCGCCCCCTCGCCCATCTGGTTGATGGGCAGCGCCCAGTCGACGAGGCCCGCCGGGACGGCGGCGTTGATCTGCCCCACGCCTTCGAACGACGTGTCGATGATCCCCTGCCGGTCGATGGCGAGCGCGACGGCCTGGCGGACCCGAACGTCCTTGAACGGCGCGACATCGGTCCGCATGGAGATGTGCGTCTCGACGTTGCTCGGGAACTCCGCGGTCCGCAGATTCGGCCGCTTGGTCTTCAGCCCGTCCTTGATCTGCACCCAGTCCGTGCGGTTGATGCTGCCGGGAAACTCCCAGCCCAGGTCGTATTTGCCGGAGAGGAACGCGGCCATGCGCGAGGCGTTGTCCTCGTCGACCAGGTATTCGATGCGGTCGATGTAGGGCAGGCCGGGCACGAAGTAGTTCGGATTCCGTACGAAGGTCAGTCCCACGTTCGGCCGGTAGCTGTCCAGCATCCACGGGCCGGTCCCGACCACGGCCTCGGCCTTCTTGAGATCGCCGAACTTTTCCACGCACTCGCGCGCCACGATGGCCACCGCCATGGGATTGGCGAGCACGTCGAGCAGCCACGAGAACGGCTCCTTCAGCACGAACTTCACCGTGTACTTGTCGATCACCTCGACGCGGTCGACCGACTTGAGCATGTACGCGGTGGGATTGCCCTTCACGCTCAGGAACCGCTCGATCGTGTAGCGCACGTCCTCGGCGGTGAGCTCCCGCCCGTTGACCGGTGGCTTGGGATGCCAGCGCACGCCCTTGCGGAGCTTGAACACGTATGTGGTCTCGTTGGGCTGGCTCCAGGATTCGGCGAGGTCGCCCTCGATGGAAAACGTCGCGGGCGCCACGCCCGGACCGGCCCTGTGCTTGAGGAGACGGCTGTGGGTGAACGTGTTCGGGATCTGCACGCGATACGCGGTCGAGAGCATCGGATCGAAGAACGGAGGGTCCCAGCACCGAAGGGTCAGCGTCCCGCCCCGCTTCGGCGTCTGGGCGGAGGCGAGCGATGGCCTGAGGGTGGAACAGGCGAGCGTCACACCACCGAGGGCCAGGAGATCACGACGGGAGAGATTCATGGATACCTCCTCTTGGCGTCACCGGTTCACGGCTTTCCGATTCGCGGAGAATTCGACGTACCACGTGGAGTTTTTCGGCCCCAGTCCCGAGGTCACGCGCAGGTCCGCACCAGAGTCCGCGCCGCCCTGGACGACGAGAGCCGTCGTCTGCCGCCGATCGGTCTTGCTTTCCGCGTGAGCACGGACTTCCTGCACCTTGTCGCCCAGACAATCGAGCATGGCGTCCAGGAATTTCGTGGCGGCGGCCCGGACGGCGGCTTCGTCGTTCTCGCCGTACTCCCACTCGCACGTGTAGCGAGTTTCAGGGGAGGCGTGCTCGATACGACAATCAGAGGCCCGCGGGAGCGCTCGCGTGGCGTCGTAGCTGGCGGGCGCGGCATCACGGACCTTGCCCCGCCATCGAATGAAGTCCGTCCGGCTCGCCTGCACGACGTCCTGAATGGTGGAACAAAATCCGGGGTCGTCATCGGCGGCCGCCTGAGCCGGCGCGACGGCCGAGGACGCGATGAGGAGGCAGCCCAGCCACGGGAGTCGCAACGCCGTGATCTCCTCTAGGCCGCGCGCTGGGCCACGGGGTCCCGCTGGACCAGCGGCTGGAGGCGAGGCAGCGTCGCGGCCACGGCCAGGGCCACCGCGGCCAGCGCGAGCCACGCCCCGCGATACGAGTCGGTGACGTGGAGGAGCAGGCCGAAGAGCGGGGCGCCGACGAGGATGCCTCCCCACGAGAAGATCACCGCGAGTCCGGTCAGGAGTCCCGCGGATCTGGCGCCGCCGATTTCCGCGACGAGAGCGAAGTAGAGACCGACCCAGCCGAAGGCGGCGACGCCGAGGACGACGGCCAGCGCGGGCAGCACGCCCGGCGGCAGCTGCGAGCCGAGTGCGAGGCAACCGAACGCGGCCGCGCCAATCAGTGCGTTGACGGCAAGGCCGGGGCGGCGGCGGCCCGCGAAGAGGCGATCGCTGACCACGCCCCAGCCCAGACGCCCCGCGGCGCCGCCGAGATGGGCGAGCGCGAGCAGCCGTCCGGCGTTGACCGCCGAGAACGCGAACGTGTCGCGCAGGGAGAGCACGAAGTACGCGAGCACGCCGGACTGGAGCAGCGAGAGCGCGAGCCCGCAGAGGAAGACCACGACCACGCCGGGGCGGGTGAGGAACGGACCGATGTCCGAGAATCGAGCGGGCGCCGACGCCGCGACCGGGTGTGTCGGCGGATCGCGATAGAGCAGCGCGATGGTCAGTGCCGAGAGCAGCGACACGAGGCCCGCCATGCCCAGCGCGATCCTCCAGCCGAACGCGACCGCGACCGACGGCAGCAGCGCGGCCGACACGATGCCGCCGAGCGTGAGTCCGGTCTGCTTGACGCCCATCGCGCGACCGCGCTCGCGCGGCGGGAACCAGTCGATGATGGCCTTGCCGGTGCCGGGGTTGAGCACGCCGAAGCCGAGCCCGCCGACGAACAGACACGCGAGCGCGGACGTGAGATCGGGCGCGAG
>DATHGT010000203.1:0-8686 GCA_035317605.1 Candidatus Acidiferrum sp.
CTCGGTCGCCCCCAAACAGAGGAGGACAGCGATGAAGAAGATCCAGGAGCGTCTGGAGGAAGAGCTGCAGGGGGCAGTGAACCGTCTCCGCCGCATCGATGGGGCGGTGACTCTGGAAGATTTCCCTGGTGTCATCGGCGACAACTCTCCGTTCGCCGACGAAGTGGACGAGATTCAGGCCAACGAGGGGCGCGAGATCGGCTTCGCCACGCGCACCCTGCTGGTCGAGCGTGTACACAAGCTGCGCAACGCCCTCGAGCACGTGCGGGAGGGTGATTACGGTACGTGCACCGAGTGCGGCGAGCCGATCGCCGCGGCCCGGCTGCGGGCACTGCCCGAGGTCGAGACGTGCGTGCGCTGCCAGGACCGGATCGAGCGGTACGGACGTCAGCTCGAGACCGTGGAGGTCGAAGCGGGCGTCAGCGAAGACGACGAGTAATCGCGTCGGAGGGGTTTCAGGCGGGAGTCGGAGCGATCCGGCTCCCGCTTTTTTTGTACTCTAGCGCCCGTGCGGACCCCGTTTCTCGACGTGTGCCGGCCCGGCGTCCGGGCCCTGGCCCGGCTGTACTTCGGCCTTCGTCTCGAGGGCACCGAGCACATTCCGCCCGTCGGGCCCGTGGTGATCGTGCCCAACCATCAGACCTACGCGGACCCCGTGCTCGTCACGATTCCCATCCGCCGGCGGATCTACTACATGGCGTGGAGCCGGCTCTTCGAGATTCGAGGGTTGAACTGGATGATCCGCAGGCTGCGCGCCTTCCCGGTCGAGATCGAGTCGCGCGATCCCCGCGCGGCCCGGGAGGCGGTACGACTGCTCCAGGCCGGCGCGGCGGTGATGATCTTTCCCGAGGGCAGCCGCACGCTCGACGGCCGCATCGGCCGCTTCAAGCCGGGTGCGTTTCGTCTGGCCGTCTCGGTCGGGGCGCCGGTCCTGCCGGTGACGATCGCGGGCGGGTACGAGGCGTGGCCGCCGGGACGCACGCTGCCCCGTCGAGGAGCCATGACCATCACCTATCACCCGTTGGTGTATCCGAACGCTGGCGGCGACGCGCGCGACGCCGCACGCGACCTGGCCGAGCGAACGCGCGCGGCGATCGACCCACATGACGGGCCGTCCTGAGGGCGCGGGGTCTCAGCGTCCGGACTGGTGCTCGCGCTCCTCCACGCGATAGCCGCCGGCGCGCAGCCGCGCCAGCAGCTCGGCGATCTGCTCCGGCCCGGAGGTCTCGAGGGTCAGCTCGACTTCGGTCTCACCGATCGCCGCCCAGGGCGCGAACGCGCGGTCGTGCTCGATGTGGACCACGTTCGCGCGCGCCTCGGCGATCAGCGCGGTGACCCGCGCCAGCTCGCCCGGCCGATCGCGCAGCAGGACGCCGAGCCGCACGAGGCGGCCGTCCTTCACGAGCCCGCGCTCGATGATCCGCGAGAGCATGGTCACGTCGATGTTGCCCCCGGACAGCACGAGCGCGACCCGCCGTCCGGTGAGATCGAGCGAGCGATTCACGAGCGCGGCCAGCGGGGCGGCCCCCGCGCCCTCGACCACGGTCTTCTCGATTTCGAGCAGGAGCAGGATCGCGTTGGCCAGCTCCTCCTCGCTCACGGTGACCACGTCGTCGATGCCGCCGGCGGCGACGGCGAACGCGTGTTGACCGACCTGGCCCACGGCGATGCCGTCGGCGATGGTGGCCGCCGGCGGTACCCTCACGGGCCGCCCGGCGTCGCGGGCCGCCCGCATGGGCGCCATCGCCTCCGACTGAACGCCGATGATCTTCACCTGGGGACGCCGGGACTTGATCGCCACCGCCACGCCCGCGATGAGGCCGCCGCCGCCGACCGGCACCAGGACGGCGTCGACGTCGGGACGCTGCTCCAGCAGCTCGAGCCCCAGCGTGCCTTGACCGGCGATGACGCGGACGTCGTCGAACGGATGCACGAAGACCATGCCCCGCTCGCCGGCCATCTCGAGCGCCCGCCCATACGCCTCGTCGAAGTTCGCCCCGTGGAGGATGACCTCGGCCCCGTAGCGTCGCGCGGAGGTCACCTTGACGAGCGGCGCCCACTCCGGCATCACGATGGTCGCCGCGATGCCGAGTCGATGGGCGTGATACGCGACGGCCAGCCCGTGATTGCCGGCGCTGGCCGTGATTACGCCTCGCGCGCGCTCGGCGGCGTCGAGCTGGAGGAGGAGATTGGCCGCCCCCCGCTCCTTGAACGAGCCGGTCATCTGGAGATTTTTGAGCTTGAGAAAACAGCGCGTGCGCGTCAGCTCGGAGAGCCGGGGCGAGAACGTGCACGCGGTCTCGCCCACGGCGCCAGCCAGCCGTGTCCGCGCCGCCTCGATCGCGGCGACGTCGACGGTCGACGTCACGCTCAAAACGGGATGTACGGCGTGGCGCAGGACGGGTTCATCCAGGCCACGGGCATGAACGGGGTCGAGTGGGCGAACGCGGTGCGCCCGCGCCAGTCGACCACGATCAGTCCCCCCGCGCCCCGGCCCTCGTCGACGAGCAGATCGACGGCCACGCGGGCCGCGTAGTCGGGATCGCCGGCGTCCTTGAGGAAATCGAGCGCGCGGCGCGCGAGGACCACGCGGATGATCGCCTCGCCGTCACCCGTGCACGAGACCGCGCCGAGCGTGCTGTCCGCGTAGGTGCCGGAGCCGATGAGCGCGCTGTCACCGACGCGGCCGGGCTGCTTGCCCCAGGTGCCGCCGGTGGACGTGGCCGCCGCCGTCGCGCCGTGACGATCGATCGCCACCGCTCCCACCGTGCCTCGCGCCTCCGCGTCGACCGCGATCCCGCGGCTTGCCGCCCAGCGCCGCCGCTGGCGATCGCTGATCAAGTCCTCGGGCGCGCACGCGACGAAGCCGGCCGCGCGCGCGAACGCCTCGGCGCCGTCGCCGACCAGCAGCACGTGCCGCCCGTCCTCCAGCACGCGTCGCGCGAGCGAGATCGGGTTGCACAATCGTGTGACCGCGCCCACGGCGCCACAGCTCAGGCGATCGCCCTCCATGATCGACGCATCCATCTCGACGGTGCCCGCGCTCGTGAGCACGGACCCTCGCCCGGCGTTGAAGCGGGGATGATCCTCGAGCGCCCGCACCGCCGCCTCGACCGCGTCGAGCGCCGCGCCGCCATCGCTGAGGATGCGCCAGCCGGCCTCGACGGCCGCCCGCATGCCCTCGCGCAGCTCCTCGGGAGCATCCTTGGGATCCGCGCCCGCGCCGCCGTGGACGATGAGGGAAGGAACGCGCGCCATCGCGTTCACCGTGGCACAATCTCGTCCTGTTGCCCAGCGCTTCCATCGCGCTCGATCGACTGAATCGCCGCATCGTCGCCTGCGCGCGCTGCCCGCGCCTGGTCGCGCACCGCGAGGCCACCGCGGCCTCGCCGCCCCGACGCTATCGCGGCCAGACCTACTGGGCGCGGCCGCTGGCCGGGTTCGGCGACCCGCGCGCCGAGCTGCTGCTCGTGGGACTGGCTCCGGCGGCGAACGGCGGCAACCGGACCGGGCGCATGTTCACCGGAGACGAGAGCGGCAACTGGCTCTATCGCGCGCTGTGGGAGACGGGCTTCGCCAATCAGCCGATCTCCGAGCATCGCGACGACGGCCTCGCCCTCACGCGCGCCTACGTGACCGCGGCCGTGCACTGCGCGCCGCCCGCCAACAAGCCGACGCTCGACGAGATCGCGGCCTGCCAGCCGTATCTCCTCGAGGAGCTGGCGCTACTCGATCGCCTCCGCGTGGTCGTCGGTCTCGGGCGGATCGGCTGGCAGGCGTACCTGCGCGTGCGGAAGGCCATGGGCGCGGCGCCGCCGCTGGCGCGGCCGGAATTCGGCCATGGCGTGGAGACGCGCTTCGAGGACGGGGTCACGCTGATCGCCTGTTACCATCCGAGCCAGCAGAACACGTTCACCGGAAAACTCACGCGCCCGATGCTGCGCGCGGTGTTCGCCAGGGCGCGCAAGATCCTCGATTCACCAGCGCGCTGAAAGGAACGACCATGGACATCGGCTGTCACCTCCCGACCACGCAGGGGCCCGCCACCGCGCGCGACGCCCTGGTCACGTTCGCGCGCGAGGCCGAGCGCGGCGGTCTGGCCTCGCTGTGGGTGAGTGACCACGTGGTGATCCCGCGGGTGAGCACGGGCTACGGCCGGGGCGGCAGCTTTCCCCATCCGCCGGAGAAGCCCTATCTCGATCCGGTCACGATGCTGGCCGCGACCGCGATGTGCACCTCGCGCGTGCGCCTCGGCTCGTCGGTCTTCATCCTCGGCCATCGTCATCCCGTCGTGATGGCCAAGATGCTGGCGACCATCGACGCGCTCTCGAACGGGCGCCTCATCTGCGGCGTCGGTGTCGGCTGGTGGAAAGAAGAGCTGGAGATCTTCGGCGTGCCATACAAGGCCCGCGGACGTCAGGCCGATGAAGTGCTCAGATCGTTCAAGGCGCTGTGGACGTCCGACGACCCGTCGTTCGAGGGCGAGTTCTTCCGCTTCCGCGACATCGGGTTCGCTCCCAAGCCCGTGCAGAAGCCGCACCCGCCGCTGTGGGTCGGAGGCGCGAGCGCGGCCGCGTTCCGCCGCGTGGTCGCGCTCGGCGATGGCTGGCACGCCTCACCGCGCAGCCTCGACGATTTTCGTAACGGCCTGGCCGAGCTTCGACGGATTGCCGACGGCGCGGGACGAGCGTTCGAGACCATCGAGGTCTCGCTGCGCTTCAATCTCCCGGACGCGCTGGTCGCCCAGGGACCCCAACCCCTGATCGACCAGCTCGGCGAGTACAAGCGCCTCGGCGTCCGCCACGTTTTGATAGAGTTCCGTCGCGACGACCTCGGCCGCATGCTGGAGCTCCTCGGCATGGTCGTGACGACCGTGAAACCGGCGGTCGCCTGAACATGGACTAACGGATTGAGAAGTCCCTGAAGGAACGTCCCGGCAAAGCCGGGACGAAACGCGACGGGGAGTCAGGAAGTCCCGGGAGGACCGCCCCGGCAAAGCCGGGGCGCAACGCGACGGGGGGGTATGGGGGGAGCCGTCAGGGGCCCCCCATGTTCATAGGAGGATGACGATGGCGCTGAAGAAGGGATTTCGACAACTGGTTGACGAGGCGAAGGCGCGGATCAAGACCATCAGCCTCGAGGAAGCGCGCGCGCGGCTGGGGAAGGACGACGTGGTCTTCGTCGATCTGCGCGACATCCGCGAGCTGGAGCGTGAGGGGATGATCCCCGGCGCGTTTCACTGTCCGCGCGGGATGCTGGAGTTCTGGATCGACCCGGAGAGTCCGTACTACAAGGACGCGTTCGCTCCCGGCAAGGAGTTCGTCTTCTACTGCAACGGCGCGTGGCGCTCGGCCTTGGCCTGCGACGTGGCCCAGCAGATGGGGCTCGATCCCGTCGTCGAGATGGACGGCGGCTTCACGGCCTGGAAGCGCGCTGGCTTCCCCGTAGCCGAGCGCGCGACGAAGAAACCGTCATGAAGCTCGGCATCTTTCTGACCAACCAGAATCCCATCGGCAGCGACATGGTCTCGAACCTCGAGGACCAGTACGTGATGGCGCGGCTGGCTCGTGACCGAGGCTGGGACGCCGTGGCCACCGGTCAGCACTATCTGAGCGAAGGGCTGAGCCAGCTCCAGCTCATCCCGTTCCTGGCCCGTCTCGCCGCCGAGGCCGGTGACATGACCGGCGTGGCCGGCGTGCTGCTGCTCAGCCTGCACAACCCGGTCGAGGTGGCCGAGTGCATGGCCTCGCTGGACGTCATCTGGCGCGGCAACTTCGTGTTCGGCGTGGGGCTCGGCTACCGCGACGTGGAGTTCGACGCCTTCAAGGTGCCCAAGGGCCAGCGGCTGCGTCGCTTCGAGGAAGCGCTGGAGATCGTCAAGCGGCTGTGGACCGAGGACAAGGTCAGCGTCGACACCGACGCGTGCACGCTCTCCAACGTGACGTTGACCTGCCGGCCCGTCCAGCACCCGCACCCGCCGATCTGGATCGCCGCCAACAACGACAACGCCGTCCGCCGCGCCGCGCGCCTGGGCGACGCGTGGTTCGTCAACCCGCACACCACCGTGGCCGAGATCAAGCGGCAGATGGGACTGTACCGAGAAGAGCTCAAGCGCGCGGGCAAGCCGGAGCCGCGCGTGGTCCCGCTGATCAAGGAGATCTACTGCGCGAAGGATACGAAGACCGCGATCGAGATGGCCGGGCCCTATCTCGCCGCCAAGTACAAGGCCTACGCCTCCTGGGGCCAGGACGCGGTGCTTCCGGGAGGCGACACCTTCCATCAGCCGTTCGAGTCGCTGCTGCGCGACCGCTTCGTGCTGGGCAGCCCCGAAGAGTGCTGGGAGCAGCTCCGTCCCTGCTGGGAAGAGCTGGGCGTGAATTTCCTGTTCTTGCGCACGCAGTGGAGCGGGATGCCGCTCGGCCACGCGCTGGCCAGCATGCGGCTGATCAGCGACGAGATCCTGCCCGCGCTGCGCCGGCTGCCGGCCAAGAGCGTCTGACGTTGTGCGCGCAGGTTCGGCGCAAGGCCCGGACGCTGCCGGTGACGCTGCTGCGGTGACGTCAGCGTTCAGCGACTGGTTCGAGAAGACCACACTCGGCGCGCTTCCTGAGAAGGCGGCGCGGCGGTGGGGCGCGCGGGAGGCGATCCGCTTTCGCGATCGGCGCTGGACATTTGCCGAGATCGCGGACGGTGTCGACCGCGTCGCGCGGGGGCTCGTCGCCCTCGGCGTTCGACCGGGCGACAAGGTCGCGCTCTGGATGCTGAACCGGCCGGAGTGGGTCGAGATCGCGTTCGCGATCCTGCGCATCGGCGCGGTGCTGGTACCGATCAACACGCGCTTCCGCACCGACGACGTCGCCTACGTCGTCGCCCAGTCCGATTCCAGCACCCTGATCCTGGCCGAGCGCTCGGGCCCCGTCGATTACCTGGCGATGGTGCGCGAGCTTCAGCCGATCGGCGTCGGGCGCGAGGCGAGCCGGCTGCCCAAGCTGGAGCGCGTGGTGCTCTTCGGCGACGAGCGGCGGCCCGAGACCGTGGCGTGGAGCGATCTGCTCGCGCGCGGCTCGCTGGTCGACGATGCGATGTTCGCCGCGCGCGTCGCCGCGGTCGATCCCGAGGGACTGGCGTTCCTGATGTACACCTCGGGCACGACCGGCTTCCCCAAGGGCGTGATGCACAACCACCGCGTGGTCCGCAACGTGACCGACCGCGCGTTCCGTCTCGGCATCACCGAGCACGACGTGATCATGATGTACCTGCCGCTCTTCCACACGTTCGCGTTCACCGAGGGCATGCTGACGTCGATGATCAGCGGCGCCCGTCAGGTGCTGGTCGAGACGTTCGATCCCGACGAGAGCCTGGCCCTGATCGCCCGCGAGCGGGCCACGATCGTCCACGGCTTCGACACGCACTTCAAGGAGCTGTGCGACGCCCACGATCGTCACCCCCGCGACGTGTCGTCGGTCCGCACCGGACTCTGCGCCGCCGGCATGCAAAGCTCGACGGCCATCGCCCGGCGGGCGCGCAAGGTCTTCGGGCCGCTCGTCTCCGGCTTCGGCATGAGCGAGATCGGCGTCGGCGTGGCGATCGGCGCGCTCGACTCCACGGAAGAACAGTCGTGCGAGGCGTCAGGCTACCCGGCGCCCGGCTACGAGATCCGCATCGTCGATCCCGCGAGCGACAAGGATCATCCCGTCAGTACGCCCGGCGAAATCCTCGTGCGCGGCTACACGCTGATGCTCGGCTACTATAAGAAGCCCGAGGCCACGGCCGCCGCCATCGACGCCGACGGCTGGCTCCACACCGGAGACATGGGCCTGTTCCGCGCCGACGGGTATCTCCGCTTCATGGGCCGCTACAAGGACATGCTCAAGATCGGCGGCGAGAACGTCGACCCTATGGAGGTCGAGGCGTTCCTGATGACCCATCCCGCCGTCAACCTGGCCGCCGTGGTGAGTCTCCCCGATGCGCGGCTGAGCGAGGTGGGCGTGGCGTTCGTGCGCTCGGAACCGGGCCAGGCCCTCACCGAGGACGACGTGCTCGCCCACTGCCGCGGCCGCATCGCGAGCTTCAAGATCCCCCGCCGCGTCATCTTCGTCGACGATTTCCCGATGACCAGCTCGGGCAAGATCCAGAAGGTCAGGCTACGCGCCGAAGCCGCTCGTCTTCTGTCGCCGTCCTGAGCCGCGTCAGGGGCGGCCGTCGCGGGTGTGGCGTCCTGCGCGCCAGGGGCGCGTGATGAGGCGTGCGCCGCGCTTGAAGGTGAGATAGGCCCACGCCCAGTTGACGAGGACCACGAAGCGATTCCTGAACTCGATCAGGTAGAGGATGTGCACGAAGAGCCAGGCGAGCCACGCGATGCCACCGGACAGCCGCAAGGGACCGATCTGTGCCACGGCCGCGGCGCGGCCGATGGTGGCCATCTGGCCCTTGTCGCGATAGTGGAAGGGCCGCGTGGGCGTGCCGCTGACGCGCCGCCAGGCATTGTCGGCGGCCAGGCGGCCCTGCTGCATGGCCACGGGCGCCACGCCGGGAAGCGGCGCTCCGGTCTGGTGGATGAACGTGCCGAGGTCTCCGATCACGAAGACATCGGGATGGCCGGGCACCGAGAGATCCGGCTCGACGGGCACGCGGCCGGCGCGATCCAGGGGGACCCCGAGGGATCGGGCCAGAGGCGACGCCTCGA
>DATHGT010000204.1:0-4655 GCA_035317605.1 Candidatus Acidiferrum sp.
GCGATGCGGGGGCTGGCCGGCGAGGGCGACGCCGCCGAAACGGATCTCGCCCGCGCTCGGCCGATAGTATCCGCTCAGCAAGTTCAGCAGCGTGGTCTTGCCGGCGCCGTTCGGACCGATCAAGCCGTGCACGCTGCCCGGAGTGAGCACGAGATCGGCGTCGGCCAGCGCGACGATCCCGCCGAAGTGGATCGCGAGACCGCGCGCCTCCAGCGTGCGGCCGTCGCGCGGTGGCCGACGCCAGGGCGGCGCGGGCGCCTCGGCGTTCGGCGGTCGCGCGCGGCGTCGGGTCAGCGCCCCCACCACGCCGCCGGGAAGGAAGTAGATGCTGCCGAGCAGCAGCGCGCCGTAGAGGATCAATCGGTACTCGGAGAACTGGTGCAGCGTCTCGGGCAGCACGATCAGCACCACCGCGCCCACCACGGGTCCCAGCACGCGCCCGAGCCCGCCGAAGAGGATCACGAGCAGGAACAGAATTGACGCCTGGGTCGTGAAGCTGTCGGGACTGACGAATCCGGAGAGAAACGCGTAGAGACAGCCGCCGGCCCCCGCGAACGCCGCCCCCAGCGTGAACGCGACCGTGCGCAGGAAGTAGGGATTGAGGCCCAGCGACTCGGCGGCGATCTCGCTCTCGCGCACGGCCACCAGCGCGCGGCCCCACGGCGAGCGCTCGAGGTTGCGGGCCAGCGCGAGGCTCACCAGCACGGCCAGCAGCACCACGTAGTAGTAGCGCGGCAGCGTCAGCTCGAAGCCGCCCACGCGCGGGCGCGGGATGTTGGCGATGCCACCGAAGCCCTGGGTGAGCGCGTCCCACTCGATGAGGCCGTGCTCCACGATGATGCCGAAGGCGATCGTCACCATCGCGAGGTACGGACCGGTCACCCGCAGCGACGCGAGCGCCAGCACCACCCCCACCGCCGCGCCCACCAGCGCGGCGAGCGGCAGGCCGACCCAGAAGCCGAGTCCGAGCCGTGTGGCCAGGATCGCGCCCGTATAGGCCCCGAGCGCGTAGAAGCCGGCCTGGCCCAGCGAGACCTGTCCCGACGATCCCGCCAGCACGTTGAGCCCGGTCGCCACCACGATCGTGATCCCGATCGTCATCGCCACGAACAGGTAGTAGGTGTTGCTCGTGACCAGCGGCACCGCCGCCGCCACGATGACCGCGCCGATCCCGAGCGCGCGCGTCACGTCAGACCCGGCGCAGCGCGGGCGAGCCGAACAGTCCCCACGGCCGGAGCAACAGCACCACGATGACCAGCGCGAAGCCGAGGATCTCGCGCACGCCGGTGCCGAGGTAGCCGGCCACCACCGCTTCGAACACGCCGTAGAGGACGCCCGCGATCACGATGCCGCGCGCGCTCTCGATGCCGCCGATGATGGCCACCGCGAAGGCCTTGAGCCCGATGGTCGTCCCCATGGTGGCCGAGACGTTCAGCAGCGGCGCGAGCAGGATGCCGGCGACGCCGGCCAGGACGGAGCTGAGCGCGTAAGCCGCGGTGATCATCCGCCCGACGTTGATTCCCATGAGCCCGGCCGCGTCGTGATCGAACGCCACCGCGCGCAACGCCTTGCCGGCGAGCGTGCGGCGAAAGGCCAGCTCGACCAGCGCCATCAGCGCGATGCCGGCGACGGGAACGAGCAGCTCTTGCGGATACACGCCGGCCCCCAGCACGTGCCACGGCCGCGCGGCCAGCGCCGAGGGAAACGCCCGCGCGTCCTTGCCGAACAGCACCATCGCCACGTTCTCGGCGATGATCCCGATCGCGATCGTCGAGAGCAGCCACGCAATGGATGACGACGCCAAAAACGGCCGCACCGCCACCCGCTCGACGATGATGCCCAGTAGCGCCAGCGCGACCAGGCTCACGATCACCGCCGGCACGAATGGCCAGCCCGCCCCGACGTACAGCTCGTACGCGACCACTGCGCCCACCATCACCGACTGCCCCTGCGAAAAATTCACGGTCCGGCTCGTGGCGTACGTGATGTTGTACCCAAGCGCCACCAACGCATACATGCTGCCCAGCGCCAGCCCCGAGAAAAGAAGCTGAGCGATCACGGAAGCAACGCGACCGACCGAGAGATCAACCGAGCGCGTAGGCCGGGGGCGGTGGAGCGCAGGGGGTGGGGTGGGGTCCGGGTGCCCCGTTCCTGCCACGTAGCATACGAACGCTCACCCATTCGCTTGGGAACTACTGAGACGGTCGAAGCGAACCTGCCCAAGGACGTGGGCAGAGGACCCCACCCCACCCCCTGCGCTCCACCGCCCCCGGCCGGGGATCAACGCTACTTCGACGCGACGGGAACGATCTTGCCCTGACGCCACGTCACGAGAATGTAGTCGTTCTCGGTGAGCGCGTCGTGCTCCTCGGCCGTGAACGGCCGCTTGTAGCTCTTGATGAGTCCGCGATACTCGCCGAGGTTCTCCAGCGCGTCGCGGATCTTGGCGCCGTCGGCCGCGCCGGCCTTGTCGATGGCGAGGGCCACCAGGTGCATCGCGTCGTAGGCGTTGGCGGTGCCGACGGGTGCGAGGATGTCCTCGGGACCCTTGATCCCGTACTTGGCCTTGAGCGCGGCGATCACCCGCTCGCCGACCTCGCTCTGCTTGCCGAAGAAGCTGTACGTCTGCACGAACACGACGGACTCCGACAGCTCGCCGGTCAGCTCGGAGAAGCGCCCGCCGCTGATGCCCCAGTGCGACACGGTGGGCACGTCCCAGCCGATCTTGGCGCGGCTCTTCACGACCTGGGCGCCCTCGGGCGCGTTGGCCACCATCACGATCGCGTCGGCCCCGCTGTTCCGGAGCCGCAGGAGCTGCGGGCTCATGTCCGGGTCGTTCCAGTTGAACTTCTCGAAGCCCACGGCGGGCGCGCCGAGCTTGCCCAGCCACTTGGTCAGCCCTTCCTGGTTCGAGGCGCCCCACGGCGTGTTCTCGAGGATCACGCCGGGCTTCTTCTTGCCGAGCTTCTCGACCACGTGCTTGGCCAGGAAGTGGTCGACGATGTCGTCGTTGGCGGAGACGCGGAACATGAAGTTCGGGGTGCGGCCGTTGCGGGTGATGTTGGTGGCCGCGGCCCACGTCCCCACGTAGGGCACCTTCAGCTCGTGGAAGACCGGCAGCATCGCGAGCCCGACGGGTGAGTGCAGCCCGCCGAACACCGCCACCGCCTTCTCACGCTCGATCACGTCCCGCGCCGCGGTGACGCCCTTGGACGGGTTGCCCTCCTCGTCGCGGATCACCAGCTCGAGCTTCGCGCCGCCGAGCACCCCGCCCCTGGCGTTGATCTCGTCGATGGCCACCGTGAGCCCGCGCTTGATGGCCTCCCCCGACAACGCCGACCCCCCCGACGTCGCCGCCACCAGCGCCACCTTCACCGCCGGCTTCCCCTGCGTCCATCCCATGGCGACGCCGGCGAATACGACGGCGACAACTGTCACGGCTCCAAGCAACGTTCGGCGCGTCAGCATAAGACCTCCTCGCGGGGCTCAGTTGTCGACCGATAGTACAGCGTCTGGAGTCTGTCGCAATGTGAACGATCGCCCACCACGAGGACCCCGGCTAGCCGTACAGCCGATCATACGTTTCCCAGACATGCGTGCCGTAGCTCGTCTCGCCTGGATTGTTCTGTTGAGCGACGACCTTGACGATCTCCTGTAAGCTCGGCACCGGCTTCTTGGCGAGCTCAGCATTCACCCTGGTCTTGATCACAGGCACGGCAAGTGCCGCGCCGTTGGCCGATGCAGCAACCGCCTCAATCCTGCTACCTATCTTGTCCGGCATCGAACTCACCGCCTTGCGCTGCCACCCGGCGCGATTCTCCCCCCAATTCTTGGGTGTGTTGGTGTAGGCCGTGAGACTACCTTCTCCGAGCCCGAGCCGCTCAGCCGCCGGGATCGCGTCGATTGCATCCTTGACCGCCTTTTGCTTGGCGGCTTTTTCTGCCGCGGTCTGCTCTTTCTTGGTCTTCTTTGCTTTTTCCGCTTCGTCTTTCGCCGCCTTGCCCGTTGCTTCCGCATCGGTGCGTGCCTTGTCGAGAGTGCTCTTGAGGGTGACCGCGCTGAACATGGTCTTGACGTCATCGTTGCTCAGGCCGGCAGCAAGTATGGCAGCGGTGTTGTCTTTGATGAAATCATCCGACGTCGTGCCCTTTGTCGATGCGCTGGTGACGGATGTGAGAAGAGTGACAACCGCCTTACATCGCTCTTGGGCCGCATCGAGTTCCTTCAGCGTCAGCGGCGGGCTCGCTTGGTCTCGCAGCGCCTTGTGCTGTTTGAGCGCAGTGATGGCGTACGGCATGGTGGCTTGCTCGATTGTCGCCATGCTGGCATGAACCCCGGCGACCGTGTCGAGGCTCGATTCCCTTGGGGCAGGGTTGTCCTTGCCCCGGTTCGTCTCCCAGATACCAATGCATCTGGCAATCCGCGTCGTCAATTCGTCGACGGAGGGCAGCTCCGCAGCCGTGGTGGGAGTGGCGCTGGGCGTCTCGGATGTTGGGGCGGGTTGACGCTGGACCAATGAGAGGGAGGAGATTCGGCCTCCGGCCGGAGACCGTCGGTAGAGATCGAGCATCCGAGCCGAATCGCTGGCCGTTCGCGTGGTCGAGGCCGCTTTCGCCGTCATCGACGCCATCGGAAGTCGACGGAAAGCCTTGGGG
>DATHGT010000205.1:0-6076 GCA_035317605.1 Candidatus Acidiferrum sp.
CGGGCGCCATCCCCTGGGCGGTGACCGTGTTGTTCAGGACCTCGATGAAGTTCACCACGGCCCCGTCGAGGCCGTACGCGCGAACCGCGTACGGCGCGACGGGATTGACGATGCTGTTGCCGGTGACGTGCGTGTTGACGACGTCGTGATAGTTCGTGTAGACGAGGATCGCCGGATGGTTCTGGTCGAGTTGGGTGGGAGACTCCGTGACCGTGTTCGCGCTGATCTCAACCTCGAGATCGCCCTCCGTCGGCCAGCACTTTTCCGACTCCACCCGGATTCCCGCCACGAACGACCGGTATACCTGGTTTCGGGTGGCCACGACGTACTGTGAGCCCGCGACCGTGACCCCCGAGCCGGCCGAAAACTGGGAGACGTTGTCGTAGATGCCGATGGATTGGTTCCGGCCGAGCGAGGAGCCGCCGAGGCACCCCCCGGCCGGGCTGCCGTATGTGACCGAGGCGAAGGAATCGTCACCGGTTTGGTAGGCGAAGTTGTACTGGACGACGACAGTGTTCGACGCGTTGGTGATGTGCACGCCGTCGGCCTTCGTGTCCAGGATGTCATTCTGATAGACGCCGACGTATTGGCTGTGGTCCACGAAGACCCCTGTCTGTGCCGTCTTCCAGATCGCGACGCCCCGGATCTCGACGTTGACGCTGTCTTTCACGTACACGCCGGCGGCCGCGGGACTCGCGCTTCGGAGGGTGGAATTCGGCGATTCGATGCGCAGGTCCCTCACGGTGATGTACTGGCTGTTGAAGACCTGGAGGGCGGTGGCGTCCTGACTCGTTCCCCGCAGCAGCGATGACGTCTTGCCGAACCCGCGGATGTCGAGGTTGGTCTTGCCGTAGACGGTGAGCGTGTTCGTGTAGACACACGTCCTCGAGGCGGGGAACTCCACGGCATCATAGGGCTGCGTCGCGTCGATGGCGGCCTGAATGGCTCCCGTGTCGTCCGTCACGCCATCGCAGGCGGCCCCGTACTCCGTCACCTGTCTGATGACCGCCGCGGCGTGTTGCGGACCAGCGAAGACAACGCCGCCACCTACGATCGTCGCCAGCGTCCACGTCAAGAGGGCATGGTGTTTTGCCATCTCCGGCCTCCTCATACCTCGATGGGGTATTTCGAGCGTCGTCAGGGCCGCGCGCCGCCTTCGGCGCTGCGGTGGAATGTCAACCACGAAGCGCTGAGGAAAGTCTAGCAACGCACCTATGAATGTCAACCGGCACGAGTCACGAGAAAGGCTTTGCATAGGTCCCGCTGTCAGAATTTCAACGCCGGTCCATTTCGACACCGATCCCCCAGGACCATGACCGACTTCGGGTACCATGCGGATTCATGCGCGCGTTTGACTACCTGACGCCGGCCACGATCGGGCAAGCCCTCGACGTGCTGGCCGAGCACGGCGACGACGCGAAGGTGCTGGCCGGAGGCCAGAGCCTGGTGCCGCTGCTCAACTATCGGCTGGCCCGGCCGCGCGTGGTCGTCGACGTCAACGCGCTGCCGCTCGATCGCATCAGCGTGGCCGGCGATCGCGTGACCATGGGCGCGCTCACCCGTCACGCGACGCTGGAAGAATCCGTCGAGCTGGCGCGCGCGTGTCCGCTGCTGCGCGAGGCCGCGGCGCTGATCGGCAACGTCCGCGTGCGCACGCTGGGGACGCTCGGCGGAAGCCTGGCCCACGCCGATCCGGCGGCGGAGCTGCCGATGGCGATGGTGGCGCTCGACGCGCGCTTCGACGTCGCCGGGCGCGCGGGCCGCCGCACGGTCGCCGCGCGCGACTTCTTCACGGGATATCTCACCACCGGCCTCGCGCCCGACGAGCTGCTGGTCGAGGTCGAGATCCCGACGATGCGCGGCGCCGGCTGGGCGGTGGAAGAGCTGTCGCGCCGCGCCGGAGACTTCGCGATCGTCGCCGTGACCGCGCTGATCCGTCTCGACGCGCGCGGCCGCGTCGACGACGTGCGGATCGCGTTTGGCGGCGTGGGGCCCACGCCGGTGCGCGTCGCGGTGGCGGAGGACCTGCTGCTGGGAGCCGAGCCGACGCCTGAGCGCCTCGGCGAGGCCGCCGACGCCGCCCGCGACGCGCTCAATCCCGAATCGGACGCGTTCGTCTCCGCGGGCTATCGACGTCTGCTCGCCGGTGTGCTGGCGCGGCGCGCGCTGACGCGAGCCGTGACGCGCGCGATGGAGATTCGCTGACGTGCGACTGAGCTTGACCATCAACGGCCGCTCGCGTGACGTCGACGTCGAACCCCATCGGACGCTGCTCGAAGTGCTGCGCGATACGCTCGGCATCTTCGACGTCAAGGAAGGCTGCAACGAGGGCGTGTGCGGGGCCTGCACGGTGCTGCTGGACGGCCGGCCGGTCTCGAGCTGTCTGGTGCTGGCGCCGACCGCGGGGTCGCGCGCGATCACCACCGTGCGCGGTCTCGAGGGGGGCGGCGAGCTCCATCCGCTGCAGCAGGCGTTCCTCCGTCACGGGGCCGTGCAGTGCGGCTTCTGCACGCCCGGCATGCTGCTGACCGCGCTGGCGTTCCTCGAACGTCATCCGGGCGCGGATCGCGAGACGCTGCGCCACGCCATCGAAGGCAACCTCTGCCGCTGCACGGGCTACGCGAAGATCCTCGACGCGCTGGAGTACTACGCGCGTGGCTGACGCCGTCGCGCTGGAGCGCGGTCTGCGGCTGGTCGGCCAACGGGTGATCCGTCACGACGCGCGCGACAAGGTGATGGCGGCCACGGCCTACGCGGGGGACTGGGCGATGCCGGGAATGCTCCACGGTGTCGTCGTTCGCTCACCGTATCCGTCCGCCCGCATCCGCTCGCTCGACACCGCTCCGGCGGCGGCGATGCCCGGCGTGGCGATCGTGATCACCGCGCGCGACGTCCCACACAACACCCTGTGGACTGACGTCCCCGGCCAGACCACGGAAGTCGGCCCGCTCCGCGCGCGCCTGCACGTGCTCGCCGAGGACCGCGTGCGCCACCAGGGCGAGCCGATCGCGCTGATCGCCGCGGAGACGCTGGAGCAGGCGCGCGATGCCGCTGAAGCGGTCGACGTCGACTACGAGCCGTTGCCCGGCGTGTTCGACGCCGCCGCCGCGCTCGAGCCCGGCGCTCCCGCCGTCCACGACGCGGGCAACCTGCTCGCCCACTGGACGGTCAAGCGCGGCGACGTGGCCGCCGGCTTCGCGCGCGCCGAGGTGATCGTGGAGGGCGAATACCGCACCCAGCTCGTCGACTCCGCGTATCTTGAGCCGGAATCGGGGGTGGCGTGGATCGACTCCGACGGCGTGATCACGATCCGCCTCTCGACCCAGGTCATCGAACACTTCCGCGACGTGGCCGAGGTGCTGAACGTCCCGCAGAACCGGGTGCGGGTGATCGGCGCCTACCTCGGCGGCGGCTTCGGCGGCAAAGAAGACGTGACCGTCGAGGTCTACCTCGGCCTGCTGACCTGGAAGACGGGCCGCCCGGTGAAGATGGTGTGGACGCGCCAGGAGTCGCTGCTGGCCCGCGCCAAGCGCCATCCCTATCGGTTGCGTTACCGGACCGGCGCGCTGCGCACGGGCGAGATCGTGGCGCAGGAGATCGAGATCCTGGGCGACTCCGGCGGCTACGCGTATCTGTCCGCGCTGGTGCTGCTCTACTCCACGGTGACCGCGGCCGGTCCGTACCGGGTTTCTGCCGCTTCAGTGGACGCGCGCGTGGCCTACACCAATAATCCGCCGACCAGCGCGATGCGCGGCTTCGGCGGCATGCAGACCGTCTTCGGCTACGAGTCGCAGATGGATCGCCTGGCCCGCGCCCTCGGGCTCTCACCGCTGGAAGTCCGCCGCGTGAACGCGATCCGCCGCGGCGACGCGCTGCCCGTGGGGCAGGTGATCGAGACGTACGTGGCGCTGCCCGAGCTGATCGACCGCGCGTGGGCGGGACTCGGCGAGCCGACACGGCCGCGCGCGCCGCATCTGAGGATTGGGCGCGGCGTCGCGTGCAACCTCCAGCCGTATGGCCGCATCGTGTGGCTGCACGACTGGTCGAGCGCGTGGGTCGGCTTCGAGATGGACGGCAGCCTCGTCGTGCGCTGCGGCTGCCCGGATGTCGGCGGCGGCCAGGCGTCTTCTCTCTGCCAGATCGCCGCCGAGGTCCTCGGCGTCGCGCTCGAGCGCGTGTCCGTCCACATCGCGGACAGCGCGCTGACTCCGCTCGCCGGCACCACGACCGCGAGCCGCCAGCTCTACATGTCCGGCAACGCCGTGCTCAAGGCCTCGCGCGAGCTGCGCGACCAGCTGCTCGCCGCCGCGGCGCGCTTGCTCGACACCGGCGCCGACGCGGTGGCGATGGTCGACGGCGCCGTTCACGCCACGGACGGCCGCTCGCTGCCGCTCGTCGAGCTGCTTCGCGCGTGCGCGCGCATGGGCGTGCCGCGCAGCCACCTCGGCGTCTATCACGCCCCGGCCGGCGAGCCCGTCGATCTCGAGAAGGGCTCCGGCAAAGTCTTCCCGGACTACACGTTCGGCTGCCACGCCGCGGAGGTCGAAGTCGACACGCAGACCGGCGTGGTGAGAGTGCTGAAGCTCGTCGCCGCCCACGACGTCGGCCGCGCCATCAACCCGCAATCCGTTGAGGGCCAGATCCAGGGCGGCGCCGTCATGGGCCTCGGCTACGCGCTGATGGAAGAAGTCGTGGTCCAGGACGGCATCAACCTCACCACGTCGTTCGCGTCCTACCTGATCCCCACCGCCAGCGACGTCCCCGACGTCGAACCGCTGGTCGTCGAGTCCGGCGAGGGCCTCGGCCCCTTCGGCGCCCGCGGCATCGGCGAACCCCCCATCGCCCCACCCGCCGCCGCCATCGCCAACGCCATCGAAGACGCGACGGGCGTCCGCATCACCCAGCTCCCGATCACCCCCGAACGCGTCGCCCGCGCCCTGGGCTTGATCGCGGACCCTCAATAGCTCGCCGAAGCGCCTTGCGCGCCATGGGCGGATCTACTATCGTCGTGCGGGCAATCTGAAGGTGAGGGAGGGCGCTGCCTCAGCGCCCTCCCTCAAGCGAGGCTCATTCATGAATGGCGAAAGTCATGACGGACCGATGAAGGTCGCTTGCCGAATCTGCAGAGAACCAATCAACGAGGGAGCGAGAAAGTGTATTCATTGCGATTCGTTTCTTGATTGGCGAAGTTGGCTTGGTCTTTCGCAAACGACTCTTGCCTTGTTGGTCGCGCTGGTATCGGTGGTGGCAGCAAGCGCGCCACGTTTGGGGGACCTCCTGACGCCCAAATTCTCGGAGCTGAAGATCAGCGTTCGTCAGGTATTTGCCCAGCAGCTCGAGCTGGCGGTGTCAAATCGAGGGAATCGGCCCGGGCAACTGCTATCAGCTCGTCTTGCGGCAGTAATGAAAACCGGAAAACCCAGTGAGTCAGTCGAGCTTGGGATTGCGGGTGCCCCTGCCGTGGCGGCCGAGCAAGACACCCTCTTCGGTCTATCAATTCCTCCCGCCATGGTTCCCCCATTCCTGGGCTGGCCTCACGCCGATGTCGCCTCGGTGAATGTGATCGCGAGAATCAGGGAATTCAACAAGGAACCTGAGGATCGTTCGATCGTCTTGCCGCTTGCACAGTTTCGGCTCCTCTGCAGGGCGACGGAAGACCTCGACACGATTTCAAGGCGGGCAGCGGGTCAGTCGGTCGATGCTCGGCTAACAAGCCGCTGCAACTGACCGGAGATTGCCCACCACGAGCCGTTCGCGTTGCTCGTCGACGCCGAGGCCTGCGCGGTGGAGCGGGCGATCCTTCGTGGCCTCCATGCCTGTCTGGTCTTCCGCCGTATCATGAGTGGTCGTATCGAGACCATTGATGTCATCGAGCTCGGCGGGACAACGGTTCGGACGGCGGCCCGGTTCGGCTTGGCCGCGACGCCACGCGAAGGAAAGGAGACTCGGGATGGTGACGACGCGCGGGCTCACGCACATCCACCTGATGGTCCGGGATCTCGACCGCGCGCTCGCGTTCTACACGCGAGCGTTCGGGCTCGAGGAGCGCTTCCGGGAGGGCCGCCACATGGTCTTC
>DATHGT010000206.1:0-10737 GCA_035317605.1 Candidatus Acidiferrum sp.
GGCGCATTCGGACCGGCCGCGGCCTCGTAGCACTGCAGGACGATCGTGCCGGGGCCGCCTCCGGCGCCCCCACCGCCGGCGTATCCGAGCGTCACCGTCGAGGCCATGAGCGCCACTGCCAACAGGGTCGTGAACGTCGTCTTCGCTCTCAAGTGCTGCCTCCTCTTGCTGATGTTTTCACTCACTCGCGGAAACCTCGGTCACCTCAGGGGTGGACCGAGATCGGCGCGGTACCGCCCAACGGCTGTCCTTCAGGGTTCGCCGGGCTGATGCTCACGCCGGTGAGGAGCACTGCGGTCTCACTCACAGCGACGGTGTTCTTGGGGATCGTGAACTTGCACACGAGATCCGGCTGGTTGTCGTGATTGGCGTCGCGCACGTCGCAGTCGGGCTCACCCTGGCCCTTGGTCCTCACGGCCACGCTCCAGGTGGCCGGGGGCAAGCCCTGCAGATGCAGGGACTGCGGAACGATCGTGGCCGCATCGATGGCGCCGCTGAAGATGACGACGTCGATCTCCTCCTTGGACCCCGCATTGATGTTGTTCTTCTTGACGTCGAAGATGACCGGGGTCGCATCGGTACTCAGGGAGGCCGCGGTCTCCAGCGTGATGTCCGGCGTGGCACCCAGCGGGACGCCGTCGTGGTCGGTGGTCAGGCTCGTCTCACCGCTGGTGACGTGCGCGCCGTCGGCGAAGTCCACCGAGCCCCGGAAGCTGAACTGGATGTTGGCCCAGTCGTCGAACCCGTAGAGGTATTGCCCCTGGTCGTTCCCCGGCGCCCCCTTCTGGTTGGCCGGGCATCCACCGGTGGTGTTGGTGGTCTGCGGCAGGTCCGCGTTCACTGCGGGATCGGTGGGCACGCCATTGTTGTTCCAGTCGATCGGACCGCCCGCGGTGGCCACTTTCGGCGAGCTGAGGGGAGCGACGGGCCCGTACGCGACCTTGCCCGTGAAGCCGGGGCCGATGCCCTCGTTCTCGTTGAGCGACGTCTTGTCGAGCGGTGTGTTGGGGCCCGGCTGCTCCAGCCGCGAGTAGTCGAGGATGCGGGTCGTCGGGTTAAAGAACTGGTTGTTGTAGTTCATGAGGCTCGGGTAGTTCGACTTGCAGTTGACGTTGTCGCCGCCGCCATGACGCAGGCCGACCGTGTGCCCGAACTCGTGCGCCAGCGTTCCGGCCAGCTGATCGACGGTCCCGACCCCGTGCGTGGTGGCGGACTTGCCGGTCCCGAAGGTCTGGGTCCCCCAGCTGCCGAGGGACACGATCAGGTCGTTACCGAGGATCTCCGCGCAGCCCGAGGTGGTGCCCAGACCGAGCAGGTTGTGGGACATCAATGCGTAGCGGAACAAGAGTCCCTTGGCGTTGAGCGCGTTGGGCTTGGTGCCGAGCGACGTGCGCTCGGCGGCGGTCCCGAAGAGCGACCGTTTGACTGCGTCGAAGTCGACGGTGGTGCTGTCGTTCGCGGCCGCAGGGGCCGTGCACGGCGGGAAGGCCACGTTGTTGAAGTGGTTCACGCCGTTCACCGAGATCATCTCGTCGACCTGGACGTGCAGCGCGATGCCGGTGTACGGGAGCGGATACCGGTTGTTGCTGTTCGGCGCGTTCTTGAACATCTGGATGACCTTGTCGACTGCACTTCCGGCTACCGTGTCCGGTTTGTGGAAGTTCATGTAGTCGATTTCGAGGAAGAGGTCCGGCCGCCCCGGCTTGGCGCAGTCGTTGGCGATGCTGAACGACGGCGATGTTTCGTTCACGCACAGCGTGACGTCCCGCGTGGCCGGATTCGAGCCCGCCCCGTAGACGCCGGCATAGTTGATCCCTGGCTTACCGTCGCTCCAGAGCGTCGGGTTCTTCCAGCAGTCGAGGAGCCCGTCGCCGTCCGAAGAGACGTTGCCCCCGGGGCACGAGCCCGGATTGAGAAGCGGCACTCCGCTCTTCTGGCCGAGGGTGCCGCCGGCCATCTCGAACCCCACGTAGGTGCCGTTGTCAGTTAGTGCCCAGATCAGCTCGTTGAACTCGAAGGCCAGCGTGGCGGGATCGTCCGGCACGCCGCGGAAGATCAGCCCCCCAGAGCAGGAACCGTCGCAGCCGTCGTCGGTGAATTGTCGCAGGAGGCTTCCGTTCACCTTGTAGAGTTGCGCGATCTTCGGGGGTTGGGAAATCTCGCCGCTCGAGCCCGCGCACGCCACGAAGAGGCTCGTCCCGGCGATGCCGAGACCGGTGATCGCCGTGTTGCAGGCGGCGTTCGGCACGGCGACCGAAGCCAGGGCGGCGCCGTTGTCCTTGTTGTGCAGGACGTTGAACCCGGACGCCGGCGTCTGGTAGACGCTGGCGTCGCTCGGATCCCACGCGATCCCGCCGCAACTCGAGCCCGCGGGACCGTTGCGCAAGAACGTCGCGGTGCCGTCGGGGGTGGAGTTGAAGGGGCTGAAGTCGATCGACCACAGCACGGTCGAGCTGCCGTTCGTGCCGCACGCGAGCAGGTCTCCCTTGTCGGCGCGGAGGGCGAGGGCTTGCCATCCGGTGGTTGGCTTCGAGGCCGCCGTCGCGTTGGCCGGGAAGATCGTCACGAGGGTCTTGACCAGCGACGCCCCATCTCCGTTGGGATCGGTGAACAGCACGCGAAGCTGCTGGCCCGCGGGCTCGAAGGTCGTTTGCACGCAACTGTTCACGAGGAGAACGCGGCTGCCCGGAAAGCCCACCTTGCCCCCGGGCGCGATGGCCATCCCGCTCACATTCGCAAAGCCCTCCGCGCCGTCGCACACGAAACCAGCTTCGAAGGGAACCCCCACGGTCTGTCGCACGGTGCCCGGCGCCGCGGTGGCTGGAACCGATCCGAGCGGAACGAGCGCCGCCGCCAGTGCTGCGACCTGGAGCCCCTTGCGGACGCCGCGACCGAGGGCGGACTTACTATCTACCGGGGTCATCGACTGTCACCTCCATTGTGCAATTCGCACAGCAAACGAACATACGGTCTCGGGCGCGTTCGCGCAAGGAGCTTCGTGAGGCAAATGTGCAATTCGTTTCACATTTGCCTCGCTAACTCTTAGACTGGGCGCCGGACAGCGAAACACTCGATAGGAGATTTCGTGACCGACGCGGCTCGGATGCAAATCGAATCGGCGCAGCTCCTGCGGACCCTGATCCGGAACGCCTGTGTCAACACGGGTGATCGCGCCTCGGGTCAGGAAGTTCGCACGGCCGACGCCCTGGAGGACTATCTCGCCGGCAGTGGTCTCGACTGCGAACGCTACGAGGCCGCACCCGGCCGCGTCAGTCTCATCACTCGCATCGAGGGACGCGACCCCGCCGCGCCGACGTTGCTGCTGATGGGGCACACCGACGTGGTGCCCGTGAACGTCGCGGGCTGGCAGCGCGACCCGTTCGGCGCCGAGAACGACGACGGAGTGATCTGGGGCCGCGGCGCCATCGACATGCTGAACATCACGGCCACCATGGCCGTCGCCATCCGTCGCCTCGCCACGGACAGCTTCCGCCCTCGGGGGACGCTGATCTACCTGGCGGCCGCCGACGAGGAGGCGTTCGGCACTTATGGCGTCCGCTATCTGATGGCGCAGCATCCGGACGCGATCAAGACCGACTACGTGATCACCGAAGGCGGGGGCGTGCCGGTCCCGACGCGGACCGGCCCGAAGCTGGCACTGGCCGTGGGCGAGAAGGGTTTCAACTGGCGGCGTCTGGTCGTCCGCGGCACGCCCGGGCACGGGGCGCTGCCGTTCGGCAGCGACAACGCCCTCGTCACCGCCGCCGAGATCGTTCGGCGTCTCGCCGCCTACCGACCGACGACCACCGTGCTGGACGTCTGGCGCCGCTACGTCGCCTCTCTGGACCTGGAGCCGGCGGTGGCGGCCGACCTCGTCGATCCCCAACGCGTGCTCGATGCCGCGAGCCGGCTCGAGGTTCGCGGGTTCGCGCAGCTCGCGCACGCTTGCACGCACACCACCTTCTCGCCCAACATCGCCCGCGGCGGCGCCAAGGTCAACGTCGTGCCGGACCGAGTCGAGATCGACGTCGACATACGCGCGCTGCCGGGCGTGTCGGCGAAAGACGTCGACGTGATGCTGGCGGACGCGATCGGTGATCTCGGCCGTCGCGTCGAGGTGGAGGCGCCGGAGTCCGACGAGGGCTCGATCAGTTCATCGGCGACCCCGCTCGCGGACGCGCTCTCCCGCGTGACGGCCGCGCTGATGCCGGGCAGCCAGGTAGTCCCCCGGATGATGGCCGGCGCGACCGATGCCCGTTACTTTCGTTGGAAGGGCGTCACCGCCTACGGGTTCGCGCTGCACTCCACGCGCATTCCGCACGGCGAGTATTCGACCATGTACCACGGCAACAACGAGCGCATTGACGTCGACAGCCTTCGTCTCTCCACGCTGATGTGGGAGGCGCTCTGTCGCGACTTTCTCGGCTGAATGCCGCGTAGCCGGACCTAACCGAGCTTGAGGCCAGCGCGCGCGGCCTCGACAAGGGCGGGTCCGTCCAGCGTCCCGAGCGCCCGGAAGGTCGTCCCCGCACGCTCGAGTCGCTCGCTTGCCCCGGCGAGGTCGCCGACGGCCCCGCGGATACGGGCCTCCGTCACCAGCGCCTTGGCGAGATCGTTCTGGGCACCGATGTCGTTGAGGATCGGCAGCGCTGCGTGCAGCGGTGGCTCCGCCGCGCGGTCAGGCGCAAGGGCCTCGGCCAGAAGCCGGCCCGCGACGCCTTCGAGGTGCCGGTAGCCGACCTCACGGCTCGTCGCCAGGACCTCGTCGAAAATCGCGCGTGCGTGCTCGCGCTCGCCCTGAAGCAGGTGACCCTCGCCAAGCCACAGCGCGAAGAGCGATCGCGTGTAGCGCAGATGGGACTGGTCGAACCATGCCACCGCTTCGCGCAGGTCTGCCATCCCCGCCACGAAGTCTCCCGTCTTGACGAGCCCGTAGCCGCGGACGGCCTTGACCATGTTGGCATCGAAGGCAATGGGCGAGAGCGCGAGCGCCTCCGCACAGCACGTCAGCCCAGTGGCCGCGTCACCCCGGTAGATGTGCGTCACGCCGGTTCGCCACCAGCCCACCACCGTGAGACGCAGGTCGTTCAGCGTGCGGCCGTGCTCGAGGATCGTGCGGCCATAGGCGAGTCCTCGCTCCCATTCGCCGAGCCCGTTCGCGGCCGGGCTCAGGGCGAACAGCGTCCGGCAGGTCCACCAGATGTTACCGCGCGCCACGAAGATCTCCAGGGCGCGCTCGCCCGCTTCGATCACCCCGCGCAGATTGCCCGCGACGAGATAGACGTGCGCGAGCGAGCACTGCGCGAAGGCCCGAAGATCGTCGAGGCCGCCGGCATCCGCGATCTCCGATGCCTGACGGCAGTAGGCGATGGAGACCTCGGGACGGGCGCCGGTGAGGCTGTGCAGGAAGCCCGCCCAGCCATACCAGGCGGCGCGGCGCGGGGGATCGGCCACGTGGTCCACGAGAGTCTTTATTCGCTCCAGGGCCTGCACGTGCTCGGCGTGACGCCCGAGCGCGAATTTGATCTCCGCCTGCTTCACGATCGCATCGATGCGGCGCCGCTGGTTCGGCTCGGTGTCGGGCATCGCCTCCAGCCGCTTCAGCGCCGACTCGAAGTGCGAGAGGGCCTCCGTGTTGGCCCAGCGCCGCTGGGCCTTGGCGGCGGCCGCGATGGCGTAATCGACGGCCTCCTCAGCCTCCGCGCTCCGCCCGAAATGATAGGCAAGAAGCTCCACGACCTCGTCGATCCGGCCGGCGTAGAGCTCCTCGAGGCCACGACCTGCGGCGACGTGGTACTCGCGTCGCCGGCGCTCGAGCACGCTTCCGTAGACCACGTCCTGCGTCAGCGCGTGCTTAAAGCTGTACATGAGCTCCGGATCGTCGGCGGCGGGGAAGATGAAATCGAGACGATGCAGTTCGGCGAGTTGATGCCTCATCGGCTCGCCGGAAACTCCGAGCACCCGGGACAGCAGCGACACACCGAAGCGACGACCGATCACGGCCGCGCCTTGCAGGGCGCGCTTGAGCTCGTCGGCCACACGGTCGATACGCGCGGCGATGATGTCGTGGATGGTCTCCGGCACCGTCACGTCAGCGCTCCGCAGCCTCACCTCCCCATCGACGGTCATGAGGCCATCCGTCTCCTGGAGTTGCCGGAGGATTTCCTCGACATAAAGTGGGTTCCCTGCGCTCTTCTCGACCAGGATCCCGAAGAGCTCGTCGGAGACTCTCTCGGCGCGCGCTAGGCTCGCCACCATCCTTCTCAGCTCATCACCGCCGAGCCCCCCCAGCGCCAGCATGGTCTCGGCCCGCTCGGCGAGCGCAGACTGGGTGGCGCTCGGCCTGGTCGTGAGGAGCAATACGATCCGATGGTTGGGTACATGACTGGCGAGATTGCCCAGGAACTCTTCCGAGGTCGTGTCGATCCAGTGGATGTTCTCGACGGTCAAGACGAGAGGCGCGGACTCGCTCACCCGGAACAGCAGGTCACGGAGCACGGCGAAGGTCCGCTCCTTGAGCAGGGAGCCGGCGAGGCGATTGAGGAACGCCTCGGGAGCGGGGACTCCGAGGAAGTGAGCGAGCAACGTGGAGGGCTCTTCGCCTTCGATGCCGAGCGCGAGGAGCCCTTTCGCGGCACGCCAGCGAACCTCGTCTCCGGTCATCTCCTCGAGCAGACCGAGATATCCTCGGACGAGGTCGAGGATCGGACGGTAGGGGATGGTCCGGCCGTACGCGACGCAGGACGCTTCTAGCTCGAGACCGCCCGCGGTCTCGATCGCTCTGAGGAATTCGTAGAGGAGGCGTGACTTGCCGACGCCAGGCTCGCCAGAAACGAGCACGACCGCGCCATGGCCTTCCTCGGCCTGCCGGTACACGTTCACGAGGCTGGCGACCTCTCGCTCGCGACCGATCAGCGGCGTCAGGCCTCGCTCCTTCGAGACCTCCAGCCTGGTCCGGCCCCGGATCTCGTCCAGCAACGCGTACGCGTGTACCGGCTCGGATTTTCCCTTGACCTGAAATTCGCCGAGGTCCTCCCACCTGAAGAATCGCTCGCGGAGATGCTGGGTGCGTAGACTCACCACAATCTGTCCGGGTTGCGCCAGACTCATCAGCCTCGCCGTGAGGTTGGTCGTGTCCCCCACGGCCGTGTAGTCCATGCGGAGGTCTCTGCCGATCGCGCCGACAACCACCACGCCGGTGTTGAGGCCCATTCGGACGCGGAATTCCACGCCGTGCGTGCGAAGGACGTCGTCTTGAAGCGGCTTCAGGCCCTCTCGAATCGCCAGCGCGGCGCTGAGCCCTCGGTGGGGGTGGTCCTCGTGGGCGATGGGGGCTCCGAAGAGCGCCATGATGCCGTCACCGAGGAACTGATTGATGGTGCCTTCGTAGCGGTGAACCGCCTCCAGCATGACTTCGAATGCGCGGTCCATAATCCCGTGGATGTCTTCGGGATCCAGCTTTTCGGAGATCGTCGTGAAGCCGCACACATCGACGAACATCACGGTGACGTTCTTGCGCTCGCCCTGCACGGCGCCCTTGGTGGCGAGAATCTTCTCGGCGAGGTGTTTCGGCGTGTAGGTGGCGGGTGAAGCGTCGCGATACGGCGATTGCGGAGCCGTGAGTGGTGGGGACGCAGCTTCGGCCCCGACGGGCTCGGAGACTACCGGCGCTTCAGCGCGAACCGCCGAGGCCGTGGAGGGCGGCGCGGTCAGCGGGCCTCCACACTCCCCGCAGAACTTGTTACCGGGGGGATTGACGGCCTGACAGGAAGGACAGCGCGCTTCGAGCCTGGCTCCGCACTCCCCACAGAACTTCCCGCCCGGGTTCTCGTGCTGGCACTGAGGACACTTCATTCGCTGCGATCCTTCGCGTCAGTGTGCGTCTTTCAGGCGGATCTCCCACGCTTTGATCACCTCGTCGCGACGGGAGGTCCACACGAGCCGCTTGTTGACGCCGTACAGGTCGATCTGCTGGTAGAGAGGAACCGCGGGCAGATCGTCGAGCCAGAGACGGTTGATGCGATGGTACTGCACGAGGCGCTTCTTCTCATCCATGATCGTCTGCGCCTCGTCGATCATGTGATCAAACTCCGGGTTGGCATAGTTCGCCATGACCTTGCCGGAGCGGAAGAGCGGCACGTAGACGTTCTCGGCGTCGAGGGAGGCCACGCCCCAGCCGATGAGCCATACCGGGCCCGCTTTGTGCGTGTAGACCATCGCGTTCAGGTAGTTCACGAACTCGAACGTCTTGAGCGTCATGCGGATGCCCGCCTTGCTGAGCTGGCCGGTCACCGCCTCTGCGACCTCTTTGTCGCGCACGTACCGCCCGTTGGTCGAGTTGAGGGTGAGGTCGATCCCGTTCGGGTGTCCCGCCTCGGCGAGCAGCTTCCGGGCTCGGGCCACGTCCTGCTTGATGGGCTTCAAGGCGGGGTCGAACCCAAAATGCTTGTCGGTGAGCATGGTGGCGACCCGGATGCCTTTGCCGTCGAGCACGGTACGGATGATCTCGTCGACGTCGAGGGCGGCGGCGATGGCGTGGCGCACCCGCTTGTCGGCGGTGACACCCTGGTAAGCGCCGACGAGCTTGTGCGCGGCGTCGAACTGGTGCGTGTAGAACATGAGCTGGATGGTACGGACGCTCGGCGTGGAGGACAGAAAGAGTCTGGGGTGGTTGGCGATGACCGTGGCGAGGTGCGGGGGGATGTTGACCGCGAGGTCGACCTCGCCATTCTGGAGCGCGGCCACCCGCACGGCGTCGTCGGGGATGGGGCGGATCACCACGGTCTTCACCGCGGGCGCGCCCCGCCAGCCTCCGGGGTCGGCGGCGAGTACGATCTCCTCGTCCTTGCTCCACCGCACGAGGCGGAATGGGCCGGTGCCGATGGGATTGCGGGAAATGAAGGCGGTGTCCTTCCCTGCGTAGGCATGCGGTGGGTACAGCGACGCCTGGCGGAACGCCAAGGCGCTCTTGAGGATGGGCCAGGGCGCGCGCGTGTGAAGGCGCACGGTATAGGGATCGACGATCTCCACGCGCTCGAGCAGGGCGAAGTTTGCCGAGCCCCGAAGCTTGTTGGCAGGATTCGCCACTCTCTCCAGGCTGAACTTCACCGACTCGGCGTTGAAGTCCTCCCCGTTGTGGAATTTGACGCCGCGGCGCAGCTTGATCTCCCACACCGTCGGCGACAGCAGCCGGGGCACCTCGGCAGCGAGCGCGGGGACCAGGCGGAGATCCTGGTCACGCTCGAGGAGGGTGTCAAAAATCTGCACGCCGACGTTGCCGGCGGGCGTTTCCTGCTGGTTCATCATGTCAAGGGTGGTGGGATCGACCCCCTGGGCGATGACGATCGTCCTGGCTGGCGCCGCCTGCGCGGCGGAGGTCACCGCGAGGAGCAGGAGAAGGAGTAGGCACGTCACGGTCCGCTATTTAGCTCGCTGTCATCCATCCCCGTCAAGGCCACGTCCCTGGCACAACACACGCGAATCTGCGATGGCCGATTGGAGGGCGCCGCCTCGCGCGTCGCGCGGCGACCTGCGACGCTCAAGCTAGCGACGAGCCGCAAGACGACCTTCGAGGAGCAGGAACGTCTGCGAGCCGACCCCCAGCCCTCTGATCAACAGATACACCTTCAACAACGTCAGGACTTCTTGCTGACGTCACGCCGACGGTTTCCGAGGGCCAACAAGGGCAAACGCCAGATGTGTCGGGACAGATACCCGAGAGGAAGAATCAATTCGGGAGCAACTTAGACGACACGGGACATCGAGCGACCGCGCTCCCAAAAGCAGGTGCGCTACCGGGCTGCGCCACACCCCGATGTTTTCGAAAGTCTATCATTCTTCTGTTTGGCTTCGGATGACCGCCTGCTGACATCGAAAGGGGCGCAACGCAACAGGGAACAAGGAAACAAAGAATTGCGCCGTTTGCCTATCCTCAGAAATCCGCCAGCGTGGCGTCAGCGAAGAATTGTCGGGTCACGCGCTGGCCCTGGAAGCGCGCCGCGAGCTCCGAGTTGTACGATCCGCGCGACCGTAGGATCGACTGCACTTCGCGACGAACGCATCGGAGGATGTGGGCCACCCGTCGCCCCGTGTGACAGCCCCCGTGGGGGAAGAGTCCGGCTCTGGCGGATTACGCGGCGTGGTCTCGGCACCGGGCAGCGCGACGCCGGCCGGGAGCGTCCCGATCAATCGCACTTCCCGCGCAACGTTCGTGCCTCGTGTCTCGTCGTAGATCACCGTGGCCTGCCGGCGCACTTGGATGGCGGCCGGGGCGGCCGGGCGTTCGCTGTCGAGGACCCGCGTGTTCCGGTCCAGCGCCAGCCGTACCTGGGTGCCGCGAACCTGGCCGGGATACCCGGCGCGGTCGAGGACGGGCACGAAGTGGTCCGACGACACCGCGGCCACATAACCGACGACCAGCTTCGAAGCGGCGTCGGCCGCCGCGGCTGCCGGCACCGGGAGGAGCGCGGCCAGAGTCGCCGCCAGGAGGCCCCACGCGCACGGCCTCCACGCGTGATTGGCAGAGAACACGAGCATGTGTCGCATCGCCGACACGGGAACCTCCTGTCGTGCACGCGGGTTCAGTCGTTCTAATTTAGGGTCTTCGTGAAGTCGTGTGGGTAAAAACAGGGGGCTGAGGGTGAGGAACCCCGCTCTGGCAGCGGTCGAAAGCGCGGCGGCGGGGATGCCAGAATCGGGCATGATCTCCGCATGCCAGCTTCGCCACGACTCCGCCGG
>DATHGT010000207.1:0-6489 GCA_035317605.1 Candidatus Acidiferrum sp.
GGCGTCCAGGACGGGAGCCCGGCCGCCAACGCCGGGCTGCGCGCCGGCGACGTGATCGCCGAGATCAACCGGACGCCGGTCAAGAGTCCCGACGACGTGCGTGGCGCGATGGCCAAGGGTGCCAAGGACAAGCCTGCGCTCTTCCTCGTCCACCGGGACCGCGCTACGGTCTACATCGCGGTCAACGCCGACTCCGCGGCTTCGTAGCTGCGGCCTCTTCGATCACGCGGGGCTCAGGCCTCGCGTGATCGGTCGCGCGGGGCGCGGGAGGGGCAGGCGGGGGATGGGAGTGTGCCTCTGACCACGACCGTCGCAGTAACGATCACCCGCGAGTAGTTCCCAATCTGGCGGTTGTTTCTCGATTCGACCGTCGTCGGGGGACGGGTCAACCGGTCACACTCCCATCCCCCGCCTGCCCCTCCCGCGATCGCGCTTCGAGGACTCGCTTCGGCTGACATCGGGCGCGGCCTAGCTGCTAGGATCACGTGCGGATGGAGCACGGGCACGGCGGGTATCAGCATCGGGAGACGGCGGCGGGGCGGTCGCGGGGGGCGCTGCTCGGGTCGTTGGTGATCACGGGCGGGTTTCTTGTCGTCGAGGCGGCGGGGGCGGTGTGGACGGGGAGTCTCGCGCTCGCGGCTGATGCGGGGCACATGCTCACCGACGTCGGGGGGTTGGCCCTGGCGTTGTTCGCCACGTGGATCGCGGCTCGGCCGCCGACGCCGGCGAAGACCTACGGTTACTACCGCGTGGAGATCCTGGCCGCCACCGTCAACGCGTTGCTGCTGCTGGCGGTGGCCGGGCTCATTCTAGTCGAGGCCTATCAGCGGCTGCGGGCGCCGCGCGAGGTGCTGGGCGGGCCGATGCTCGCGTTCGCGCTGGCCGGGCTCGCGGCCAACCTGGTCGCCGCGTGGTGGCTTCACGGCGACGCCCGCGAGAGCCTCAACGTGCGCGCGGCGTATCTCGAGGTGCTCGGGGACGCGCTGAGCTCGCTGGGCGTGATCGTGGCCGCGCTCGTGGTCATGCGCACCGGGTTCACCCTCGTCGATCCGCTGGTGAGCGCTTTGATCGCGCTGTTCATCGTTCCCCGCACGTGGCGCCTGCTCCGGCAAGCGGTGAACGTGCTGCTCGAGGGGACGCCGGCCCACCTCGACCTCGGCGAGATCGAAGAGGCGATGATCCGGATCCCCGGCGCGCGGCGCGTCCACGACCTCCACGTGTGGACGCTGACCTCCGGCCGGGAGGCGATGAGCGCCCACGTCGTGATCGACGACGTCCGCCAGAGCGAGCGCCTGCTGGAGGCGCTGCACGCCGTGCTGCACGCCCGCTTCGGCATCGACCACACCACGATCCAGCTCGACGTCGAGCAGCCCGTGCTGAGAATCAAGACGCCAAGGGGATAGAGTGTCGCCATGGCCAACTATGCGCTGACCGAGAAGGCGATCGTGCTGAAGCCCGAGGACGACGTGGCGGTGGTCAAGGCGCCGCTCGCGGCCGGGACGGTGCTGGAAGATGGACCGGCGCGCATCGAGGTGCGGGCCGACATCCGGCCCGGCCACAAGATCGCGCGCCGCGCGCGGGACGTCGGCGAGGCGGTTCGCCGCTACGGGCAGGTGATCGGCTTCGCCACGCGGCCCATCGTCGCCGGCGATCACGTCCACAGCCACAACCTCGACATCGGCGAGCTGGGGACCGACCGCTACGAGGTCGGCGTGGACGTCACACCGGTTCAGCACCATCCGCCCGAGGCGATGCGCTACTTCGACGGCTACCGGCGCGAGGACGGCCGGGTGGGCACGCGCAACTACGTGGCGGTGGTCTCCGGGGTCAACTGCTCGGCGAGCGTGAGCCAGTTCGTGAAGGACCGGTTCCGCGACGTGTCGAAGGACTATCCGAACATCGACGGCGTGCTGGCCATCACCCACAAGTCCGGCTGCGGGACCAAGCTGTTCGGCGAGGATCACCTCGCGCTGCAGCGCGTTCTCGCCGGCTACGCGAAGCATCCCAACGTGGCCGCGTACATCCTGATCGGGCTCGGCTGCGAGGTGAATCAGGCCGCGGTCATGGTCGACCGCCAGAAGATGTCCGTGCCCGGCCATCCCGAGCGCCAGCCCTTCCTGGTGAACATCCAGGAGGCGGGCGGCATCCGACGCACCGTCGAGCGCGCCACCGCCGAGGTCGCGAAGCTGCTGCCCCAGGCCAACGACGTGAAGCGGACCAAGCAGCCGATCTCCGAGATCATGCTGGCCACGAATTGCGGCGGCTCGGACGCCAACTCGGGGATGACCGCGAACCCGGCGCTCGGCTGGGCCGTCGACGAGCTGGTGCGCTACGGCGGCACCGGCGTGCTCGCGGAGACGCCGGAGATCTACGGCGCCGAGCACCTGTTGATCCGTCGGGCCATCAACGAGGGCGTCGCCAAGAAGCTGCTGGACCGCTACAAGTGGTGGGAGTGGTACTGCCGCGGGCTGGAGGCCATGGACAACAACCCCGCCCCCGGCAACAAGGCCGGCGGCATCACGACCGTCTTCGAGAAATCGCTGGGCGGCGTCACCAAGGGCGGCACCACCCCGCTCATGGACGTCTTCCTCTACGGCGAGCCGATCACCACCCGCGGCTTCGTCTTCATGGACACGCCCGGTCACGACCCCGTGTCGATCACCGGCCTGGTGGCCGGCGGCTGCAACCTGATTTGCTTCACGACCGGGCGCGGCTCGGTGTTCGGGTGCAAGCCGGTGCCCTCGATCAAGCTCGCCACCAACTCGCTGATGTATCGCCACATGGAAGAGGACATGGACGTCAACTGCGGGGTGATCCTCGAAGGCACCCCGCTGCCGACCGTGGGCCGCCAGATCTTCGAGGAGATCATCGCGGTGGCCTCGGGCAAGCGCACCAAAAGCGAGCTGTCCGGCGTCGGCGAAGAAGAATTCGCCCCGTGGATCATCGGCCCGGTCATGTGACGTCCGCCTGCACCAGCACCGACTGGGGGACCGTCAGCCCGAGGGCTTTCGCCGTCTTCAGGTCCATCTTCGCCTGCCGTCGACGGTCTACTGAATCAGCTCGTCCGCTCGGATCAGCAACGATTGCGGGACGGTCAGCCCGAGCGCCTTGGCGGTCTTGAGGTTGATGATCAGCTCGAACTTGGTCGGCTGCTCGATCGGGAGGTCGGCGGGCTTGGCGCCCTTCAAGATCTTGTCCACGTAGGTCGCGGCGCGCCGCCACAGATCGGGGCCGTTGGGGCCATACCGCATGAAGCCACCGGCCTCGACGATCGCCACCTCGCTGCTGATCGTGGGAAGGCGATATTTGAGCGCGAGTTCGGCGACTCGCGCGGCATGCACGCTGAAGAACGGGTCTGGGAGATTGATCACCGCGCCTGCTTGGCCCCGACTTGCGGCTTGGAACGCCCCTTCGAGGTCCGCTGGCTCCTCGATTCGGAGGACCTGCAGGTGGACTCCTACGACCTGCGCAGCGGCTTCGGTCTGCTTGAGGAAGTGTTCGCCAAGGGCCGGCACCGCCCTATTCGGCGGCGACATGAGCACCGCCACGCGGGCGATGTTCGGCAGTGCCTCCTTGAGCAATGCGAGCCGCTTGGCGGACAGTTCGGTCGCAAAGACCGTGAGGCCAGTGACGTTCCCGCCGGGCCGGGCGAGGCTCGCCACGGCACCAAACTCGACGAGGGCGCCACCGGCGGCCGCCACGATCGGGATCGTGCTGGTCGCGCGCTTCGCGGCCAGGGTCGCGCCCGTGGTCTGCGCGACGATCACATCGACTGGCACGCGGACCAGCTCAGAAACTGCCTCCGCCGCGCGACCGGGCACTGCCCCTGACCAGCGGACATCAAGGAGCACGGTCTGCCCCTCGACATAACCCAACTCGCGTAGGGCCTGGCGGAACGCGGCGAGGCCGCTGTTCGGGGCTGGTGGTGGCGCTGTTGCCACCAGGATGCCGACCCGCGGCACTTTCCCGGCCCGCTGGGCCTCGACGGCGAGCGGCGAGGCGAAGATGCCGACAGAGAGGACGACTGTGAGTCCGAGTCTCCTGAGCTTCACAGCGAGAGTGTAGGTACGCGTGAGGAACGGGTCAATGACCCCGCGGCGATCCTCCGTGTAGCGGTGTTCGGTAATCTTCGGTGCAACGTTCGTGAAGAGGACGGTGTCCTTCAGTTTGAGGATGTTGTGTTGTCTGTGGACATTGACGGGGTCCTGTTCAAGAATTTCGATCGCCCGCAGCTGGAATGCCGCGAAGTCTCGGTGCTGCTCGTTGAGGCGGGTCAGGAGAGGGCGGGACGGCTCTTGCCGGCGCGGTAGTCCTCGGTGCCCTTGCGGATGATCGCCCGAACCTTCGGGTCGCGGAGCTCGAGATAGTCCTCGAATTCATCGATGTCCATGAGACCGGCGAGTGGGACGCCATCCTTTTCGAGGATGACGTACTCCTTGTTGAGGTGGACGCGCTTCACGACGGCCCCGAGCGCATTCCGGGCCTTGGTGAGGGCGAGACGCTGGACCATGAGGCGCGGCTTCGTAGCTCTGATGGGTATCAGCTCCTTTCGACAGGGGAGCAGTGTACAACGCGAAACACGATACGGAGATCACGAGGCAACCGCCGGGCCGCTCGAGGAAGACGACGCCGACGCGGCTCCTCCGCCGCTAATCGGCGATGGCCGCCGCCTCCGTGAAGGCGGCGAGCTGGTCGGGGAGGCCGAAGACGTGGACGGTGTCGCCGGGCCTGATGATCGTGTCCGCGGAGGGATGCAGGACCGCGGGCGCGCCGCGCCGCTCGATCGAGAGCACGGTCACGCCGAAGCGCTCGCGGATGCGGGCTTCGCGTAGAGACTGATCGGCGAGTCCGCCCGGAGCGATCACCACGCTCCGCACGCCCGGTAGGGTCTCGGCCGGCTGGTCGTCGCCGACCTCCATCGCGCGCCGGAACCGGTCGAGATAGTCGAGGACGGCGGCGCGGGGGACGGCGAGACGGCGGAGCGCGTGGCGGATCAGCGTCGATCCCGCCTCCAGCTCGGGCAGGATCACCTCGCTCGCTCCCGCGGCCAGCAAGCGGTCGCGGAACTCCACGGCGTGGGCGCGGGCGAGGATCGGGACGCAGGGGTTGATCTCGCGCAGGTGACCGACCGCGAGGTGGACGCGCGTGGCGTCCGGCAGCGCGATGACTGCGAGCGAGGCGCGCGCGGCGCCCGCCACTTCGAGGATATGGCGATTCGACGCGTCCCCATAGAGTGCGGGGATGCCGCGCGCGCGGAGGCCTCTCACGATCTCCGGATCGCGCTCGATGGCCACGTAGGGCCGGCCGAACGTCTCGAAGGCCTCGGCGACCGCGCTGCCGACCCGGCCGAATCCGCAGAGCACGATGTGATCGGCGAGCCCGGGCGGCGGCTCCGCCGCCGACACGGTGCCCCGCGCGAGCTGCCAGCGCCCGATCCAGCGCGGCACGATTCGCATGAGCGCGGCGTTGAGCAGGATCGTGATCAGCGAGGCGGCGAGGGTGGCGTTGTAGACGTCGTCGCCCACGTGGCCGGCGCCGCGCGCGACCTGGATGAGGATGAACGAGAACTCGCCGATCTGGGTGAGTCCGACGCCGACCATCAGCGCGGTGGGCAGGGGATAGCCGAAGAGGCGCGTCACCCCGGTCCAGATCACGAAGTTGCCCACGACCACCAGCCCCACGATCGTGGCCAGCAGCGGGAAGTTCGCGAACACGCTCCACGGATTCATGAGCACGCCCACGGTGAGGAAGAACAGCGCCACGAAGACCTCGCGCAGCGGCAACAGGCGCGCGAGCGCGTGGTGGGCATAGTCCTGGTTGACGAGCAGGCCGGCCAGGAACGCTCCCAGCGCGAGCGAGAGCCCCACCGCCTGGGTGAGCGCCGCCGCGCCCACCGCGAGGGCCAGCGTCACCAGCAGGAAGATCTCCTCGTTGCGGGTGCGCGCGACCACGAGGAACACGCGGGGCATCACCTTGGCCGCCAGGTAGAGGAACGGCCCCAGGATCAGCGCGGCGCTGCCCAGGGCGCGCGCGACCGAGAAGAGGCGGGCCGCGTCCAGGGCGCCCAGGGTCGGGATCAAGACGATGAGCACGACCACCGCGATGTCCTCGACCAGCGCGATGCCGATCATCACGCGTCCGTGCCGCGAGTGCAGCTCGCCCCGGTCGATGAGCAGGCGGGCCATCACCATCGTGCTGGCCACGGAGATGACCATGCCCACCACGACGCCCTGGACCGTCGGCCAGCCGAGCAGCGCGCCGACCGCCGACGCGAGGGAGATCGAGAGCACCATGCCGAGCGGCGCGCCGACGATAGCCACCCACTTCACCCGCAGCAGGTCGCGCAGGGACAGCTCGATCCCGATCGAGAACATGAGCAGGATCACCCCGATTTCCGCGAACAGCTCGAACCGGTGGACGTCGGTGACCGCGAGCCCGGGGGTGAACGGGCTCAGCAGGAGGCCGCCGAGCACGTAACCGAGGATCAGC
>DATHGT010000208.1:0-15267 GCA_035317605.1 Candidatus Acidiferrum sp.
AACGTGAAGACCGAACGGTGATGATCGACGTCGTGGTGCAGGTCGACGAGACGGGCGCCTGCCGCCGTGACCGTCTCCACGAGCTGGCGCAGGCGATAACGGTCGCGCCCCTCGCTCACGTTCGGAACGCACTCGAGCATCGGAGATGCCACCCCGAGCGGGGCGCGGCTCATGTTCGGAACCTCTTCGCGCGCGGGGCAGCGGCTTCGGCGCGCGAAGCGCCGCTCCGGCCGGCGTCGCGCCGGCCGCTCACGAACCCGGACGCGGACCGAAGTCGGCGGCGAACTCGTCGAGCGCGGCCAGCAGGGCCAGCGGCGCGGCCTGACCGAGGCCGCACAGCGAGGCCAGGCGGATCACCTCCGACAGCTCGCGCGCCCGCGCCACCGTCGGAGCCGCCCCCAGCTCGTCGATCATCGCCAGCAGCCGCGGCGTCCCCTCGCGGCAGGGCGTGCACTTACCGCAGGACTCGTTGGCGTTGAAGCGGAGCAGGGTCTTGACGATCTCGATCACCGGCGCGCCCTCGGGCACGCCGACGATCCCGCCCGTGCCCGGCGAGACGCGCTCGCGCGGCGTCATCGGCACGTCGAAGAGCGAGGCCGGAACGATCGTTCCCGACGGCCCGCCGACCACGGCGCCGCGGAACGCCGCGCCCGAGGTGAGACCGCCGCCGATCTCTTCGAGCAGCGTGCGGAGGGTGACGCCGTTGCGCACCTCGACGACACCCGGACGCTGGATCGGCCCCGAGAGTCCGAAGATCTTGGTGCCGGCCGCCTTCTCGGTCCCGAGGCGCGCGAACCAGTCGCCGCCGCGTCCCACGATCGTGGGGATGGCCGACAGGGTCTCGACGTTGTTGATCACGGTGGGCTTGCCCCAGAGCCCGGACTCCACCGGGAACGGCGGGCGGGTCCGCGGCTGGGCCCGTCGTCCCTCGATCGATTCGAGCAGCGCGGTCTCCTCACCGAGCACGAAGCCGCCGGCGCCGCGGCGCAGCTCGACCGCGCAGGAAAAGTCGCGGCCGAGGACGCGCTCGCCGCACAACCCCGCGGCCTCCGCCTGAGCGACCGCGCGCGCGAGGCGCTGCGCCGACAGGTTCGCCTCGCCGTGCACGTAGAGGATCGCGCGGGTGGCGCCGGCGGCGTAGGCGGCCAGCAGCACGCCCTCCAGCACCTGGTGGGGATCGCCTTCCATCAGGTGGCGGTCCTTGAAGATGCCCGGCTCGCCTTCCTCGCCGTTCATCACCACGTACTTGGGCTCGCCGACCGCGCGGGCGCAGCCCTCCCACTTCACCGCGGTGGGAAAGAACGCGCCGCCGCGGCCCTGGAGCGCGGCGTCCTTCACGGCGGCGATCACGTCGGCGGGGGGACCGTCGAGGGCGCGGGCCAGCGACCGGTACGCGCCGTGACAGAGGGCGTCGTCGAGATCGCCGGGATCGACGAGGCCGCAGCGCGCGAGCAGCACGCGCGTTTGCCGATGCCAGAACTGATGCTCGCCGGCGGGGGCGAGCCCGCGCCAGGGCTGACCGTCGCACACGACGCCCGCGCACCCGAAGTCGGCGCTCTCGGCCGCGAGGCAGTCGACGAGCCCGCGCGCCGAGTCGACGCTGACGCGCTCGAACATCGCGGTGGGCGATCCTTCGCAGCGGACGATCAGCAGCGGCGCCGCGTAGCACATCCCGTTGCAGGCACCGTCGATGACCTCGGCGTCGAGCCCGCGCGCGGCCACGGCCGAGCGGAGCGCGTCGGCCACGGCGTCGGCGCCGACCGCGCGTCCGCAGGCCCCGGATCCCACGAGCAGCTGCAGCGCCGGACGCATCCGCCGGCGGAGCGCGGCTTGCCTCACGAGTCCGGCCAACGCGGTCACGGACGAGACGGCGGGGTCGAAGCGATGCCGTTCCCGAGACGCCGGCGCGGCACTCGGCGCGTGAGGACGGGGCGGCCCCGCAAGGAGCGTGTCCACGTCGGCCACGGTGACGCGTCCGCGATAGGCGCCGTCGACTTCGAGCAGGGGCGCCATCGAGCACTCGAAGAAACAATCGGCGGGCTCGACGGTCACGTCGGCCGAGGACGGAAATCGCCGCGCGAGCGCGTCGGCCAGCGCGTCGCCGCCGGTGAGCCGGCAGCTCACGCCCGTGCACACGCGAACGAGATGACCGCCGTGAGGAGCGAGGCGAAACTCCGGATACCCCGAGGCCACTCCGTAGACCTCGCTCGCCGGCACCCGCAGATGCGCGGACACCTCGGCGAGCGCGTCGCCGGGCAGCCAGCCGAGCGCCTCTTGTACCGCGTGCAGCGCCGGCAGCAGCCACGTGCGCTCCCGCGGAAAGGGCGCGATTGCGTCATGGACCTCGTTCACGGAGTCGATTCCTCTCGTGCGCGCGGCAGTCGCGCGCGAAGCGCGGCGGCGGCGCGGAGCCATTCGGCCAATCGGTTCCGGCTCTCGGCGACGAAGGCGGACGCGGGCAAGCCCTCGAGATTGGCGCGTGCCGTCAACGCGGCGCCCTCCAGCGCCGCGGCCGCGAGCGCCGCGGCGACGCCGAGGTCGGCCACCGTGCTCGGACGCGCGGCGGGCAGCACGGCCGCGCACTGCTCGAGCACCCGCGCGCTGGCCGACGCCAGCTCCAGCGGCACCTGGGTCGCGCCGAGCAGCGCCTCGCCCACGGCGCCGGCGCGCGCCGCGTCGGTGCGGCGCCGCGCGTCCACCACGCGACCGAACGCCGCCACGTCCTCGTCGATCAAGGCCAACATCCGCGCGCGCAAGGCCTGCATCTCGTCGACGATCTGACGCAGCCCCGCATCGTCAGGCGCGCGCAGCAACGCCACCCCGGCCACCATCGCGACGAGTGCCGCGGCCGTCGCTCCCGTCGACGCCGCCGCCGCCCCTCCCCCGCCCGACGGACCCGCGCTGGCAATCTGTTCGAGGAACTCCCGAAGACTCCCGGAGGCCGAGCTCAACTGAATTTGTCGTAGCGGATATCCGCGGACTTGAGCTTGCCCTCGAGCAGCAGCATGCGCAGGGTCGCGCTGACCATGGGCGGCGGGCCCGCGGCGTAGGCGCGGACGTCGGTGAACTTGCCCTTCATGGACGCCCCCGCCACGGCGTGGACGAAGCCCTTGTCGAACGCGAACTCCGGATGGGCGGCGGTGATCGTCGCGTCCACGTCCTCGTCGGAGAGCGCGATGGTCACGTGCAGGCCCTCGGGGCACGTCGCGATCATGGCCTTCAGCTCGTCGGCGAAGAAGAGATCGCGCCCGGTCCGCACGCCGAAGAACAGATAGCCCTGGTGCGCGTCGAAGTAGCGCGCCTGGCACGCGCACGAGAGGATCGCCATCATGCCCGCGATGCCGCTGCCCCCGGCGATGCAGACGATGTGCTTGCCGAGGTCGGGCGCGAAGGTGGCGTGGCCGAGCGCACCGAACAGGTGCACGCGGACGCCGTCGACGCCGTCGCCGAACAGCCACTCGGAAAACCGCCCGCCCGGCTTCGCCTTGACCACGAGCGTGAGGCGAGTGGCCGCGCGATCGTAGTTCACCATCGAATACGCGCGGCCCCCGCTGATGCCCGGCGCGGTCATGACCATGAACTGCCCGGCCTCGAAATCCACGGGCTGATCGAGGTCGAGGTCGAGGGTGGCCACGTCGTGGGTCAGCATCGTGCGACGGCGGATGACCGCGCCGAGGTGCGCGGGCACGCTGGCCGTCGAGGCGATGCGCGTGACCGCGGCGTTCACCTCCACCCCGCAGTCGCCGGCGGCGAGGGTCTGGCACATCAGGATCTCGCCCGGCTTCAGCCCCACGTACCCCGGCGCGTCGGGCCACGCGCTCGCGGTCTCCCCCGAGGCCAGGCGTGCCTTGCAGGTGCCGCAGGTCCCCGTGCCGCACTCGTACGGGAGCATCAGCCCACTGCGCAGCCCCGCGTACAGGATGTTCTCGCCGACCGCGCACTCGAACGCGTGGCCTTCGCCCTTGGCGGTCAGGACGACGTTCATCGACGGCCCAGCTGCTCGACCATCTCGCGGAGGCGCTCGCCGTCGGTCTGGGGCAGCGAGCACACGTTGCCGGTGCACACGTACGCGCGCGGCTCGGTCACCTCGCGCTGCTGGCGCAGCACCGCAGCCACCGGCGGCGGCACCGCGGCCAGGTCGCTCTTCTCGGGATCGTAGCGTTCGACGATCTTGCCCGGACGGAACGCGCGCAGCCCGCCACGCAGGAGAGCGCCGGTGCGAGCGTCCGCCGTCTTGCCGGCGACGACCACGTGCGGCACGCCGCTGACGGACAGGTCGAGGGCGTACGCATAGCCGGCGAGCGTCGCGCCGAGCGGCTGGCTGGCAGGTAGGGCGGCGAGCGTCTCCCGAGCCTGCGCGCGATAGGACGCCTCGTTGGTGAGCGCGTGCAGCCGCTCAAGCACGAGGGCGGCCAGCGCGTTCCCGCCGAGACCGTCGCCGTCCACGAAGCGCTTCTTGGCGGCGGCCCCACCCGACACCGCCGGCGCGTCGAGGAAGCCGCCGTCAGGGGCGCGGAACCGCGCGGTCGCGTGAGCGACGAGCGCGCGCGCCGACTCGAGATGGCGCGCGACGCCGGTGATCTCGAACGCGTCCAGGAACGCCGCCGCCGGCGCGAGCTGATCGTCGAGCGACCCGTCGGGATCCACCCGGCCGTCGCGGATCGCGTGCGCCATTCCGCCATCGGGCCGTCGCAGCCTGACCTGGAGGAATTCGAGGGCGTCGAGGGCCACCCGCAGGCGCTCCTCGCCGCCCAGCACCTTGTACGCCTCGAGATAGGCCGAGGCCAGCCGCGCGCTGCGGTCGGCGTACACGGTGTCGTCGAGGACGAGCGCGCTCCGCGCCGCGCGGGCCTGTCGCAAGCGTTCCCTGGCCTCGCGCAGCCGGCGCTCGATGGACTCGAGCGGGACCTTCGCCTCGGCGGCGAGCGACGGGGCGTCGTAGTCGACGACGAGCGCGCGGCGCTCACGGACGCCGGCCAGCCCGAAGTGTCGCACCGCGAGGTCCGCGTCGGCCGCGGGCAGCGCGGCCCGCACGTCGGCCTCGTTCCAGAGGAAGTGCCCCGCCTCCGCCCGCTCCCCGGCGCTGAAGCCCCCGCCCTTTCGCACCAGCGTGCGGTCGGCGTAGGCGAGGGTGTCCTCCGCGACGGCACGATAGCGGGCCTCGCCGGTGGCCTGGTAGCCGAGCAGGTACGCCACGATCGCCTGGGCTTGAGCCACCTCGAGGCGCTCGAAGTCGGGCGCGCGCCAGGCGCGATCGGTGGTCGCGCGGAAGAAGCCGCCGTCGAGCTGATCGCGGATCGCGCCCCTGGCCATCGCGTCGAGCGTGCGCGTGAGTACCCCGCGCAGGCGCGGATCGCCGGTCTCGGCGAGGCGGCGCGCGGTGAGCAGCAGCATCGGGGCCGGGATGGGCTTGCCGCCATGGCCGAAGCCGCCGTGGACGACGTCGAACTCGCCGAGCGCGACGTCGAGCACGCTCGTGACCAGCGCCGGAGAGAGCGGGCGCGGGCCGGCCGTCTGGGCGCCGGCGCCGACCGCCAGCGCGAGCAGCGTGGTCAGCATCACGGTGAGGCGAACACTCGACCCGACGCCGCTCAGAACAGCCCCACGACGTTGCCGTCGTCGTCGAGGTCGATCTTCCAGGTGTTCGGCTCCGACGGCAGGCCCGGCATCGTGCGCATCTCGCCGAGCAGCGGATAGAGGAAGCCCGCGCCCATGGACGCGCGGACCTCACGGATCGGCACGCGGAAGCCGCGGGGCCGTCCCTTCAGGTTCGGATCGTGAGAGATCGAGAGATGCGTCTTGGCCATGCAGATCGGCAGGTTGGCGTAGCCGAGCTCGGTGTACTTCTTGATCTGCCCCTCGGCCGCGGCCGTGTAGTCCACGCCGTCGGCGCCGTAGATCTTCGTCGCGATGGCCTCGATCTTCTCCTTGATCGGCCGGTCCAGCTCGTAGAGGAAGCGGAACTGCTTGGGCCGCTCGGCGGCCTTGAGGACGCCGCGGGCCAGCTCCTCGGCCCCCGCCCCGCCCTTGGCCCACACGTCGCTGCGATACGCGCCTTCGGCGCCCGCGGCCAGCGAGCGCTGCTGGATCAGCTCGATCTCGCGCTCGGTGTCGGTGGGGAACACGTTGACCGCGACCACCACCGGCACCCCGAAGAGCCGCACGTTCTCGATCTGCTTCTCGAGGTTGGCGATGCCGTCCTCGATGGCCTTGAGGTCCTCGCGGAGGAGGCCGGGATCGAGCGGCCGGCCCGCCACCACGCGGAACCGCCCGCTGTGCATCTTGAGCGCGCGTACCGTGCACACCATCACCGCCGCGTCCGGCACCAGGCCGGAGTAACGGCACTTGATGTTCATGAATTTTTCCATGCCCATGTCGGCGCCGAAGCCGCTCTCGGTCACCACGCAGTCGGCGAGCTTGAGCCCGATCAGGTCGGCCAGGATCGAGCTGTTGCCGTGGGCGATGTTGGCGAAGGGACCGGCGTGGATCATGACCGGCGTGTTCTCGGTGGTCTGCAGCAGCGTGGGCTTGATCGCGTCGCGCAGCAGCACGGCCATGGCCCCCGCGGTTTTCAGATCTTCCGCGGTCACCGCCTTGCCGTCCTGGTCGAGCCCGATCACGATCCGGCCCAGCCGCGCGCGGAAGTCCTTGATGCTGGTGGTGAGCCCCAGGATGGCCATGACTTCCGAGGCCACCGCGATGTCGAACCCGGTCTCACGCGGGCTGCCGTTCTCCTTGCCGCCGAGGCCGATCACGATCTTGCGGAGCGCGCGGTCGCTCACGTCGACCACGCGCGGCCACGTGATCGACAGCGGATCGATGCGCAGCTTGTTGCCGTGGGTGATCGAGTTGTCGATCATCGCGGCCAATAAGTTATGGGCAAGGGAGATCGCGTGCACGTCGCCGGTGAGGTGGAGGTTGAAATCCTCCATGGGGACGACCTGGGCATAGCCGCCGCCGGCGGCGCCGCCCTTGATGCCGAACACGGGACCGAGCGACGGCTGGCGGATGGCCGCGATGGCCCGCGCACCGATCCGGTTCAGCGCCATCGAGAGCCCGATGGTCGTGGTGGTCTTGCCCTCGCCGAGCGGGGTGGGGGTGATCGCGGTCACGTCGATGTATTTCCCGTTGGGCCGGTCGGCGAGCCGCTTCATGACCGAGAGCGCGATCTTCGCCTTGGTCTTGCCGTAGAGCTCCAGCTCGTCCTCGTCGAGGCCGAGGCCGCGGGCGATCTCGGTGATCGGCAGGAGCTTCGCGCGCTGGGCGATCTCGAGGTCGGAAAGCATTCGGGGATTCTCCGTGGTCAAGCGAGAGCGATCATCGTGCGGTGGGCGCGCGGACGGCCTCGAGCTTCACCGCGCAGACCTTGTACTCCGGGATCTTCGACGCGGGGTCGTGGGCCGAGTTGGTGAGGAAGTTGGCGGCGGAGTCGGCGAGCTTCACGAACGGCACGAAGATGGCGCCGCGCCGGACCGCCTCGGTGAGCCGCGCGTAGCCCTCCAGCTCGCCGCGCCGCGAGGTCACGCGGATCGGCTCGCCGGTCTCCACGCCGATCTGTCGAGCGTCGGCGGGGTGGATCGCGACTTCGAGCCGCGGCGCCAGCTCCAGCAATCCCTCCACGCGGCGGGTGAGGGTGCCGCCGTGCCAGTGATAGAGCAGGCGTCCGGTGTTGAGCACGAACGGATACTCGGCGTCGGGCAGCTCCGCCGCCTCGACGGTCTGCTGGGCCGGCACGAACTTGCCCTTCCCGCGCGGGAAGGATTCCGCATACAGATAACGCGTGCCCGGGTGATCGGCGGTCGGACACGGCCACTGGATCCCGCCCGCGTGGTCGAGACGCGCGTGGTCGAGCCCGCCGAGGAACGGGATCAACCCGGCCATCTCGGCGAACACGGTGGCCGCGCCGTCGTACTCGAACTGATGGCCGATCGGCAAGTCGAGCCGCAGCGCCACGCGCCGGGCCAGCTCGGCCGTGATCCACCAGTCCGGCCGCGCCTCTCCGGGCGGCGAGATGGCCGCGCGCACGCGCTGAACCCGGCGCTCGGAGTTGGTGAACGTGCCCTCCTTCTCGGCGAACGCGGCCGCGGGGAGGAACACGTGCGCCTGCTCGGCGGTCTCGTGCATGAAGAGGTCCTGTACCACCAGGCAGTCGAGCTGGGCGATCGCCTTCTGGGCGTGGTGGAGGTCGGGCTCGGAGAGCAGCGGGTTCTCGCCGACCACGTACATCGCGCGGATCCCGCCGGTGAGACAGGCCTCGACCATCTCGGTCACCACGAGGCCCGTGCCCGCGGGCGGCCGGATCGACCACGCGCGCTCGAACTTGTCGAGCGAGGCCGGCGAGTAATCCTGGTAGCCGGGGAGATTCGTCGGGATGCAGCCGGCGTCGCCGCAGCCCTGCACGTTGTTCTGACCGCGCAGCGGCGAGATGCCCGAGCCCGGAAAGCCGAGCTGGCCCGTGACCAGCGAGAGATTCAGGAGCGAGTGGGCGTTGTGGATGCCGTTGACGTGCTGGGTGATGCCCATGCCCCACACCAGGCACGACCCGGCGAACGGCGGGCGCGCGTACCAGCGCGCGGCCTGCGCGATGTCGTCCGCGGGGACGCCGGTCAGCGCGGAGGCGTATTCGAGCGTGAACGGCTCCAGCGAGGCTCTCCATGCCTCGAAGTCCTCGGTGCGCTCGCGGATGAACTCGAGGTTGGCCAGCCCCTCGTCGAGGATCACCTTCGCCATCGAGTTGAAGAGCGCGACGTCGGTGCCCGGACGCTGCTGAATCCACAGGTCGGCCTGGTCGCACAGCTCGACGCGCTTGGGATTGATCACGATGATCCGCGCCCCGCGGCTCATGGCCCGCCGGAAGCGGATGGCGATCACGGGGTGGTTGGACGAGGCGTCGGCGCCCACGATCATCACGCAGCCGGCCTCTTCGTAGTCGACGTACGAGTTCGAGGTCGCGCCCGAGCCCATCGAGATCAGCATGGCCTCGACCGAGGGCGAGTGGCAGAGCCGCGTGCAGTGATCGACGTTGTTGGTGCCCATCACCACCCGGCAGAGCTTCTGGATCAGGTACCCGTCCTCGTTGGTCGCCTTCGCGCTGGCCAGGGCCCCGAAGCGTCCGCGGTGGCGGGCCAGGCCCTCGGCGGCGGTGTCGAGCGCCTCGTCCCACGACACCTGCTGCCAGCGCCCCTCGCGCTTGACCATCGGATGCACGATGCGGTCGCGCGCGTGGACGAAGCCGGTGCCGAAGCGTCCCTTCACGCAGAGCATCCCCAGGCTCGACTGGTTGGCCGGCACGTCGTCCGCCATCGTGGCCAGCCGCCCGTCCTCGCGGACGCTGACCTGGATGCCGCAGCCCACGCCGCAATAGGGGCACGTGGTCTCGACGCGCTTGGTGATGGCCGCGGGAATTTCCTTGGGGCGCAGCGCTCCCGTGGGACACGTGGCCACGCACTGGCCGCACGAGGTGCACACCGAAGAGGACATGAGACCGTCGCCGGCCACGCCGACCTTCATCGCGTGACCGCGTCCCAGCATCGAGATCGCGCCGATCTGCTGGACGTCGTCGCAGGCCGTCGTGCACCGGCCGCAGAGGATGCAGGCCTCGCGGTCGAGCACGAAGAACGACTTGGTCGTGTCGGACGCGAACTGGTGAAGCGCGGGCCACGAGGGACTGACGCGATGGCGAGAGGTCGCCTCGCCGACCTGGAAGAATCCGTTCCGGCCGTCGCCCGGCGTGAGCATCGAGCGCGTGAGGTCGAGAACCATCGAGCGCACGCGCACCGCGTCGGGATGCGAGGTGCTCACGACCATCCCATCGCGTGCCGGCAGATGACACGCGGCCGGCGTCCCCCGCTGTCCCTCGACGTGGACGAGACACGTCCGGCAGGCGCCGAGCGCGGACCGATCGGGATCCTTGCAGAGCTGGGGCAACGGAATCGCCAACCGGTTGACCGCGTCGAGGACGGACGCGCCGGTCGGGACCTCGACGTCGCGTCCGTCGACGGCCAGCTTCATTGCGGGCTCACCGTACCGTGGCTCACCAGGACCGTCAAGGAACCGGGCTCTACTCCACCCACACGTGAAGGGCGCCGGCCTCGTCCTTGAGGCGGAATCCCTGGAGACCGGTGTCGGCGTCGCCGAGCGGGGCGCCGGTCTTGACGTCGAACTGCCAGAGGTGCTCGAGACAGGTAAGCACGGCGCCGTCGTGGACGCCGTCCTCGAGGCGTACCGCCTCGTGCGGGCAGTACGCCTGGTAGGCGTAGTGCTGTCCGTCCACGTTGACGATGAGCAGCTGCGGCCCGCCGTCGAGGTCAAACTGCTTCATGGCCCCCGCTTCCACCGTTCCCGAATCGCAGACTTTCTTCCACATCGTCGGCTCTCCTCCAGTAAGCTGGCGCCCGTCCACCGGCATGGTTTCCCCACCCCGCTCGGTCATCGCTGTCAGCGCGCTGGGCGCCTTCCTGTGCTCGCTCGACTCGGCGCTCAACGTCGCCTTCCCGGCGATCTCCGCCGATCTGGGTGTCTCGCCCCGCCGGATCGCGCTCGTGATCGTGTTCTATCACGTTCCCATCGGAATCCTCACCGTCCTCGGGGGCGTGCTCGGCGACCGCTTCGGACACCGCCGGGTGTTCGCCTGCGGCGTCTGGACCTGCGCTCTGGCGTTCCCCCTGTGCGGACTCGCGCCGGACTACGGGTGGCTGCTCGCCGCGCGCGTCGTGCAGGGCGCCGGCACCGGCATGGTGTACGGGACGGCGCCCGCGCTGGTCACCCTGGGGCTCGCTCCGAGCCGGCGGGGCGTCGGGCTGGGATTCTTGAACTTCGCGGCCGGCACGGGACTGGCGATCGCCCCGCTGATCGCCGGGGTGCTGGTCGACGCCTTCGGCTGGCGCTCGGTGTTCCTGTTCCGCGTTCCGGTCGCCATCGTGGTCGGAATCGTGGCCCTCCTGCCGCTGCCGGGGATGATCCGCGCCGAGCGCGCGTCGGCCGTCGCGCCGTCGGTGTCGCTGCCGTTGATCGTCGGCAATGTGATCGCGGTGGCCGCCAACGCCGCCTCGTTTCCCATCTTCATCTTCGTGCCGTACTACCTGGTCGACGTGGTGCGCGAGTCCGCGACCGTGGCCGGTATCATTTTCATGACCGTACCGCTTTCGACCTCTCTCGGAGGGCTGACCGGCGGCTGGCTCACCCGGCGCTTCGAGCCACGCCACCTCGTGATCACGGGCCTGGCCATCGAGACGGTCGGTCTGCTCGCCATCACCACGCTTCGTGACGGCAGCGCGATTCCGTTCACGGTCGTCGCGTTCGTGCTCACCGGGTTCGGCCTCGGCTTCTTCCAGACGCCCAACATGACGCTGGTGATGGCCGCCCTTCCCGACCGCAACCAGGGCCTCGCCGGCGGCATGATCTCCGCGATGCGCACCATCGGCGTCCTCACCGCGTCGACGGTCTCGCCCTGGTTCTTCGCGTTCCGACAGACGGCGCACCGCGCGGGGACCGCCGGGACCTCCGCCCTCTTCCTCGCCGCCTTCTCCGACACCTTCCTCGCCTGCACCGTGCTCAGCGCGAGCGCTCTCACCCTGGCGCTCGTGACGCGCGGCCGGCGGCGCTGACCGATTCGGGACGCCGGCACATCCGCCGCGCGCCGGAATGCTTTCGGCGTCCCGCGTTGCTCGGGTGGCCCCTTCCCCCTACAATTCGGACCGGCACGTCCCGACGAAACGGCGTGCTGAAATCGCATCCATGGAGAGTGTTCGATGGCCAAGCGACGCGTAGTGTTGACGGGAGCCGCGGGATACGTAGGGCAACGGATGTTCGCCGAGCTGAGCGAGCGCTGGGATCTCGTCCCCATCGACGTCAGCCCGACGACGCGAGACGGCCGCGCGGTGCCCGGACTCATCGTCTCGGATCTGACCGTGCGCGACCGCGATCGCTATCGCCAGCACTTCCGGGGCGCGGACGCGGTGATCCACCTCGGCTTCGTGCGCGCCCCCGGGCTCGACGCCACCACGTGGCAGAACAACAGTGACGCCAAGTTCTGGGCCGAGCACGAGAACGTCGCGATGGCCTACAACGTCTACCGGGTGGCCCTGGAGGAAGGCGTGCGCCGCGTGGTGGTGGCCAGCTCCAACCACGCCGCCGATTACTACGAGCGCCTGGTGTGGGCCGACAAGCTCGACATGGTGACGCCGGACATGCCCCCCCGCTCCGACAACTGGTACGGCTGGGCCAAGGCCGCCTACGAGCTGCTCGGCTTCGTCTTCGCCACCGGCACAGTCGACGGCCGCAAGCTCGAGATCGCCCAGTGGCGCATCGGCGGCCCCCGCGAGGACGACATCGACCACGTCAAGCCCGGCGACATCAAGGGCATGCACCGCGCGCTCGGCGCGTATCTCTCGGCGCGCGACCAGACGCAGCAGGCGATCAAGATGGTCGAGGCCGAGACGATCACCGACGCCCACGGCGTCCCGTTCCTGATCGTCTACGGCATCAGCGGCAACACCCACCGCTTCTGGAGCCTGGCCGGCGCCCGCGACGTGATCGGCTACGTCCCCCAAGACGACAGCCAGGTCAACTTCGCCGACAAGATCGCGGAGATCGCGCGGGCGGCGAAGAAGAGCTGACGACCGCGGCCGACACGCCTTGTCGTAACCGCGCCTGATCGTCGTGAAGCTGACGCTCTTCGTCAATCCTGAGCATCCTCCGGGCGATTCGCTCGGACAACGCTTCGCCGAACATGTCGAGCAGGTGCGGGTCGCGCGGCAGGCGGGGTTCGATGGGGTGGTCATCGGGCATCATCCGTCATACGGATCGGCCGTGTGGTTCCCGCCGCTGGCGACGCTGGCGCGGCTGGCCGCCGAAACGGATGGGATGACGATCGGGACGTGCATGCTCGTGCTCCCGCTCTTCAATGCGGTGCACGTCGCCGAGGAAGCGGCACTGCTCGACGTGCTCTGCGGTGGGCGGCTGGTTCTCGGCGTGGCGCCGGGCTGGAACGAGGCCGAGTACCGCGCCGCCGGTGTCGACTACCGCACGAGGATCGGGCGCTTCGTCGAAGCGGTCACGCTCATCGAGCAGCTCTGGACGCGCGACCGCGTCGATTTCAAAGGGCGGCATTTTCAGACGAACGACCTCTCGCTGGCGCTGAAGCCCGTCCGCCGGCCACGGCCGCCGTTCTGGTTCGGTGGGAGCACGGCGCCGGCGATCGAGCGGGCGGCGCGGCTCGCCGACCCCGCGCTCGGCGATAGCTGGGTGCCGTCGTCTCATCTCACTCACGAGCTGATCGCCACCCAGGCCAGCGTGTTCCGCCAGGCGCTCGCGGCGCTCGGCAAGCCCTTCCCGCCCGAGCTTCCGGTATTGCGCAACATCGTCGTCGCGCCCGACCGCAATACGGCCGTCAAGGACGCAGGCCCGTATCTGGCGGCGAGCTATCGCATGCTCGGACAGTGGGGATTGCCGACGACGATCGCGGGCACGCCAAAGGAGCAAGTCGACTTGGCCGAGCTCCTCGCCGGGCGAGTCGTGATCGGCGGGCCTGAGGAGTGCGCGGAGGAGCTGACCCGCTTGATCCGCACGGTGGGCCTCGGGCGCCTCGTGTGTCGGGTGCAGTGGATGGGCATGGAGCAGTCGCTTGTCCTGCGGACGATCGAGTTACTCGCCGAGCGCGTGCTACCGTTGGTCGCGCGCTCGATCGCCTGACGCTCTCGTCACTGGCGCGGACTCCACGGCCCAGCATGCCCCCCAGGAAGTTTTCGCTTGACAGTTCTGAGGAGTCGCTGCGGCTGTGCATTCGAGGTGTTGGCACAATCCCTCTCCAGGCGCGCGTACAGGCGCGCCAAGCCGGCTCATCTTCGCTCGGGCGAAAAATCGTGGTTCAGCCGCTGATCGCCGTCCCACGACGCCCCCAGGTGGGTCGAAAATCCGGGTGTACAGTCGCCCTACAGAGCGAGGAGAGACACACCTATGAGCATCGACATCGTTGCCACCTCAGAGCCCGTTGCCAAGATGGACCAGCTAGGCAATGAGATCGCCGAGCTGTCCGCGCATCTCGAAGCGGCCACCGCGCACCTGCTCGCTCTCATTCGCGAGTTCGACGCTCGCGGCGGGTGGAACCACGGCTTCCGCTCGTACGCGCACTGGCTGGCCTGGCGCGTCGGGATGGATCTCGGCGCTGCCCGTCAGCGGGTGCGGGTGGCCCGCGCGCTCGGCTCGTTGCCTCTCCTCGCCGACGCTCTCGCTCACGGAGAGCTGTCCTACGCCAAGGTGCGGGCGCTGACCCGCATAGCCACACCCGAGATCGAGGAGCGATTGCTTGCGATTGGCAAGGCCGGCACCGCCTGCCACGTCGAGCGCATCGTCCGCGGCTGGCGCCGGGTCGACGCAGCCGCCGAAGCTCGCGAGACGACTCAGCGTCATAAGAGCCGCGCGCTGCACGTGTACCAAGACCAAGACGGCATGGTCGTCGTCCGGGGAAGGCTCACGCCGGAAGCGGGCGCCGCGCTGATGCAAGCGCTGGCCGCGGCACGCGAGACGCTGTATCAGCAGGCTCGCGCTGAGAGCGCGGCCGCCCTGCTCGGAGACGCTTCCGCGGAAACGCCCCCGATGGCTCAGCAGCAGGCGGACGCTCTGGCGCTGCTCGCCGAGACCGCTCTACATCACGGTCTCGATCCGGGCGCGCCGGGCGAGCGCTATCAGGTCGCCGTTCACGTTGACGCAGCAGTCCTCCTAGATCCTGAAGCAGCCGGGCAATCCGTGCTCGAAGGCGGGACACACGTTTCCGCGGAAACGTCCCGCCGTCTGGCCTGCGACGCGAGTCGCGTCGTGATGCGGCACGACGCGGACGGGCACATCGTGGAAGTCGGCGCGCGGACACGCACCATTCCGCCGGCGATACGGCGCGCGCTGCATCACCGCGACCGAGGCTGCCGATTTCCGGGCTGCGGCGTGATGTTCGGCCAAGGCCATCACATCCGCCACTGGGCCAATGGCGGTCCCACCACGCTCTCCAACCTCACGATGCTCTGCCGCCGTCATCACCGCGCCGTTCACGAAGAGGGCTACCAGGTGGAGCGACAGTCCAACGGTGAGTTACGATTCCGAACCCCATACGGAAGGTTGCTGCCCGACGTCCCGATTCCATCAGCCGTACCCGACGATCCCGTCAAAGCGCTTCGAGCGCGGAACGAAGCCGCTGGGCTGAATCTAGACGCCCAAACGACGCGGCCGGGTTGGCGGTGGGAGCGCCTCGACGTCGGCTGGGCGATCGACGTGTTG